>CBDUHU010000414.1:0-4197 GCA_965366725.1 uncultured Kangiellaceae bacterium | reverse complement strand
AAGTCCATCCATAACGGGCATTTGCACATCCATCAAAACAACATCGTAATTACCATTCCCTACAGCTTTAACTGCTTGCAGACCGTTTTCTACAATGGTCAATTGGTGACCTTTTTTCTTCATCACAACACTCATTAGTATTGCGTTTGGTATTGTATCTTCTGCCAGTAGCACGTTGAATTTACGGTGAACTCCAGATTGTTCATCATTTGCTTTTGATACCAGTTCTACTTCTGTCGGAATTGCCTTTTTCAACGGTAACTTAAAGTAAAAATTACTACCTTTATTGACTTCACTGGTTAGCCAGATTTCTCCTCCCATAGCCTCTACCAGTTGTCTCGAAATGGTTGTTCCTAGTCCAGTACCACCAAAGTTTCTGGTGGTAGAGCTATCTGCCTGGGTAAAAACTTCAAAAATCCTGGCCTGTTTTTCTTCTGGAATACCTATACCTGTATCTTTTACAGAAAACAGCAGGTTCGATTCACCATCATCTTTAACCTTAATTTCTATGGATCCGGTATCTGTAAACTTGATTGCATTACCTGCCAGGTTCAATATTATCTGACTAATTCGAACAGGGTCGCCGACAAAGCAGTGAGCTAAATCAGGAGCATAGTCTAGAATAAATTCCATGCGCTTCTCTTTAGCCTGAAAGGAAAGCAAACTACCGATATTTGTCATCATCTGAAATAGATTAAAGGGCGTAGATTCGATTACCAGTTTACCACTTTCATTTTTAGTAATATCGAGAATATCGTCAATGATAACTAAAAGATTTTTTGCTGCTATATAAGCCATATCCAGGTGTTTTTTATCATCAGTTTTTAGTTGATTATGTTCCAGAACTACGCCCATAAAACCTAAAATAATATTCATTGGTGTTCTTATTTCATGGGACATATTGGCTAAAAATCGCATCTTAGATTCGGCGGTTTTCTCGGCATCTTTTTTGGCTAAGCGCAGATCTTCTTTGGTTTGTTCCAGTTGCTGGTGGGCGCGGGCATTGGCAATTGCGTTAACCGTATAACCGGCAATCGTTTTAAGAATATCGATATGTATTCTTTTATAGGTATTTGTTTTAAAAGCTTGAACGGTAATAAAACCATAAACTTTATCATTCAACATCATTGGCACATAGATAAGTGATATAGGAATTCCAGAATATGCAGAATCTTTTAATGAAGGCCTGGTATTTTCCGGGTCTTCATATTCATGTTCTGTAAAGTACTTAGTTCCTTCACTACGAATGTCATTAATAAATACAACTTCCTTATTTTCAATACACCACACGGGAAACTGATTTTTTACTTCCATTGTGCGAGTATATGGTTGATATCTTTGTCCTTTTTCCATTGCTAGATCGATATTGATTATCTGCTTTTGGGAATCATAAAGACCAATTCCAAATACGGTTGCATCCATCAGTTTATTTACATGTTGATAGACCGTCCACAAAACTGTTTCAAGATCGAGAGTTGAATTAATTTCTTTGCCTATTTCACTGATTGTTTGTACATGTCTATCAGAAATGAGTGCAGAAGAACGTTGTTTTTTGACTTCTTGGGAAATCAGAATTTGATTAAGTGCCATGGTCGTCATGTTGGCGAGAATATGCAACAACTGTTGTTCTGAGTCTAAATAGGCGTTTGGGGTTGCCGTATGGGAACACATTACCCCTAGTTTCCGATTATTTACCACTAGCGGATAATAAATCGAGGAACTTACTGAATCTGAACTTTGTGCCAAAGTTAAGCAGTGCTGACTAATATCAATATCCTTTTCAAGGTTAGTTTTCCCCATATTGATCAGCAAAGGCTGATCAAAACCCAGGCTAGCGATTACCGGTTGGGTGGTGTCTTTTATGGAAATGCTAAGCTGAGTTGTTTGTGCCTGCTCAGGTATGTCAAATCGAATAACCTGTTTTTCCTCATCCAGAATTCCTACCAAAAAACAATCGGTTGGAATTAAACTGCTGATGTGCTGGTTCAGTGAATTAACGATCCTAGAATAGTCACTGGCAGCGGCAAACGCTTCACTGATAGTGGCTAATAACGCTAACTTCTTATTGGTTAAATTTAGCATATTTGACCTTATACACTCCGGAACAGTGAAAAACTGTTGTTAACTTACACAATTGTTAGCAGAGAGTCTTGCGATTTCCAGCCTTAATAATACTCATTTGATAATGTATTTATTGTTTGCCTGGTCTTAAGTATAGTTGATTATCTCGTTTTGAGAATGCCTATTCCGGTATATGAGTACAATCTATAACCAATTGGAATATGATAAGCTAACCTTTATAAAGAATGCTTTTGGAGTTCATTCATTTGAATTTTATCGACTGTCGTTTAGTTATTGAAGTTTATTGATGAAAAGACTAGCATTTGTTTTTTTGCTAGAGCTAACCTTGTATATGAAGCTTTCAATAAATAAGGTTTAAAAATTTTACCGGGTGAGAGTGTTTGAATATTGAAAAACAGCAAGAATACTGGTCAAAGGTTTTCGATACTAATAACTTCTCCGGGAAGACATGGGTTGAGAATACTTTTGAAGCTTGTACTTTTAACCGTTGTGATTTTCGAGAGACGGTTTTTAGCCGATGTCATTTCATAGATTGCGAGTTTATTAGCTGTAACTTAAGTCTGGTTAAAATCAAATATAGTCAATTTTCAGATGTTGTTTTCCGCGAATCTAAATTAGTTGGAATAGATTGGACAAATGTTGATTGGTCGAATCTGATGCTTTGCATTCCAGTTAAATTTTATCAGTCAGTTGTGAATGACTGTTCTTTTTATGGTCTTTCATTGACAGAAATAGTTATTGAAGAATGTAAAGCTCATAACGTTGACTTTAGGGAAGGAAATTTTAACCGGTGCAATTTTACCAAGACTGATTTCTCTAACAGTTTGTTTGATAATACAAATCTCACTGAAGCTGATTTTTCCGAAGCGACTAACTATCATGTCGATATTTACCGTAATAATATTAAAAGAGCAAAGTTTAGCCGCCTTGAAGCGGTTTGTTTATTGGAGAGTCTTGATATCGTATTAGTTGACTAGTATTAATTTTAGTTAGTTGTCACTGAATTCTATTCTGGACAATCTTCATCTGATTATCTCAAATAACCTTATTTCATTGTTTCAATATAGCAAAAATGATTTACTGTTTCTTCAACCCTACATTAGTTTTCTATCAGTTCTTTTTGTTGGCTGAATTTACCAAATGTTCAACGAGGTTATGTATGAAAAAAGAAATAAGTAGTTCAAAAAAAATCAACTCTGATTCTATTACTGGTGATGTCGAGGAAATTCTTGATGATGTCGAGGAACTTCTTGATGATGTAGAAGCGTTACCCAATGATATTACAAATTTGGTGGATTCAGTTCCTGAAAGTTTAATATCAAAATTAGTAGACTCTCTTGGTGATCTTAGCGGGGTTAGTAATGGAAATTTTATCTTTGATTCGAGTTATGTTGGTGAATTAATGAATTCGGCAAACTTTAGTTTGTCAACTTTTAAAAAGCTGATTGAGCCGGGTAACTATGGCGGTACTAATACAACATCAATCAGTCAACTTGAGAGCTTGATTAATGAGATCGAAAATGCCGTCAAGGCGATGCGGGCTTTTAGTCAACAATACGTTGGAGATAATTTAGATATTTTATATGATGCAATTGATAAAATGTTTTCGGAGTTGCTAGATATTCTTAATGTTCTTGGCGAGATTGTGATTATTGATGAGATCTCAATACCACTGGACTTAAGCTTGATTGAGTCACAGTTTGCCAAATTAACAGGCTCATTAGAAAATTCATCTGATTCGGCGTTGGATGTATGGAATATATTTGCACCAATTAGCATTAATTTGTGCGATTTCTTAACTGGTGTGCTAAATGCCCTGGGATCAACTTTTCCATTAAGTGCTAGTGGTGGTGGTTATGCAGGGGGCTCAGTTGGGATTGAAGGAGGCGGAAATGCGAGTACCACAGTTGTTAATGGTGGCAGTTTTCTTTTTAGTCTGACTCTTGCAAGTGCGGTTTCATTGGTGAAGTGTCTGATTAATACGACCGATCAGATAATTCAACGCCAGCAGTAAATCTATTTTATTAGCTGAAAAGACTATCCCGTGAATTTAAGTAATAACCATTGGATAGTTTTCCGTTAAGCGTATCTTCGTAAGTTATATTCTATATAGTG
>CBDUHU010000413.1:0-4207 GCA_965366725.1 uncultured Kangiellaceae bacterium | reverse complement strand
CTGCCCTATGCAAATGGTTCAATTCACCTTGGTCATATGCTTGAGCACATTCAAACTGATATATGGAGCCGTTATCAAAAGATGCGGGGAAATAGGTGCATAGCGGTGTGTGCCGACGACACCCACGGCACACCAATCATGTTGCGAGCACAAAAAGAAGGTATGTCTCCGGAAGCGTTTATTGCAGCAACCCGCGAAGAGCACCTTAAAGATTTTGAAGACTTTATGGTCGATTATGACAATTACCATTCAACTCATAGTGAAGAGAATAAAGCGCTTTGTGAACTCGTTTACAATCGGCTGAACGATGCAGGTCATATCGCAAAAAGAACCATATCTCAGTTATTTGACCCGGAAAAAGAGATGTTCTTGCCTGATCGCTTTGTAAAAGGAGAATGTCCAAAGTGTCATTCGCAAGATCAGTATGGTGATAACTGCGATAATTGCAGCGAAACCTATAGCCCGACAGAGTTAATCAATCCTAAATCGGCGGTTTCTGGCGCCACACCTGTTGAAAAAGATTCGGAGCATTTTTTCTTTAAATTAACTGATTTTGAAGAGATGCTCAAAACCTGGACTCGTAATGGACACGTTCAAGAACAGATTGCTAATAAGCTAGACGAATGGTTTGAGGCAGGATTACAACAATGGGATATTTCTCGTGACTCTCCTTACTTCGGATTTGAAATTCCAGGTGCACCCGGTAAATACTTTTATGTCTGGGTTGATGCGCCAATTGGTTATATGGCGAGCTTTAAGAACCTCTGCGACAAGCGCAGCGATATTAACTTTGATGACTTCTGGTCTGTTGATAGCGAAGCAGAAGTACATCACTTTATCGGTAAGGATATCGTTTATTTTCATACCCTGTTCTGGCCTGCAATGCTGGAAGGTAGCGGTTTTAGAAAGCCAACAAAAGTACATGCTCACGGGTTCTTGACAGTCAATGGAACCAAAATGTCGAAATCAAAAGGCACTTTTATTAAGGCTCGAACTTACCTTAATCACCTGGGTCCTGAATATCTTCGTTATTATTTTATGGCTAAGTTAACCAACAAAATTGATGATTTTGATTTGAATCTGGACGATTTTGTTGCTCGCATAAACTCCGATCTGGTTGGTAAATATATTAACATTGCAAGCCGATGCGCCAGCTTTATTGTAAAGCGTTTTGACGGTAAACTTTGTTCAGGAATTTCCTCACATCCATTGATTAAAGAATTCCAGGCCGCCTCAGAACCAATTGCACAACATTTTGAGAATAAACAGTATAGCCAGGCTATCAGAGAAATTATGGCGCTTGCAGACAAAGCTAACCAATACATAGCCACAGAAGAACCCTGGGTAAAAATAAAAGACCCTGCAACTGCTCCGCAAGTGCAGGAAATAAGCAGCGTATCGCTCAACCTATTTAGAATACTCAGTATTTATCTTAAACCCGCATTACCAACAATCGCGACACAGGTGGAAGCATTTCTCAATATTTCTCCGTTAAGCTGGAACGATATCAACCAGGTACTTGAAGATCATTCAATCAATAAATTCAAGCCAATGATTCAACGGGTTGATAAAAAGCAAGTTGAGGCAATGGTGGAAGAATCTAAGGAAAATATAGCGGCTACTGAAGTTGTAGAATTAGCTGATCCAATCAAGCCGGAAATTGAATTTACTGAATTTGATAAAGTTGATTTGCGCATTGTAAAGATCATTAAGGCAGAACATGTGGAAGGTGCCGAAAAACTACTTCGGCTACAACTTGATCTGGATGGCATGACAAAACAGGTTTTTGCCGGAATTAAGTCAGCCTACTCTCCTGAGGAATTAGAAGGGAAAATGACTGTCATGGTAGCCAATCTGAAGCCACGCAAAATGCGTTTTGGCGTTTCAGAAGGCATGGTACTCGCAGCGGGTCCTGGTGGCAAAGATCTATGGATTTTAAATCCAGATCAAGGGGCATTGCCTGGAATGCGGGTAAAGTAACGATTTCATTAACAGTATTAAGTGAATTAGACAATGCAATCATTTGACTTTTATCCACAAGCCTGGGCTATCTATATTGGACTTGGTATAGTTTTGCTCTTTGTTATTGATTGGAAGTTGAAAAAATCGAGTTTCAAGTTAAGAGCTGGTTTTCTTAGTTTAATTGCAGTGGGTGCATTTACTCCATTAACGGTTAATAATTCCGACGCACTTGCACCGCTTATTTTAACCAGCCTATTTAACGCCGAAGTTGATGGAATGAGCGCAATATACCAGGGATTAATAACACTGCTTATTATCTGGGGAATTGTATTTTCCGCTGCTCTTGCAATAAGGCACTTTATGTTTGCCAAGCAAGCAAAAAATAAAGAATAAATTTACCGGGTAATATTGAAATCAATTATGTCAGAGAACATTGATGTCTGAAATAATCCTGCTACTCATCAGTACTGTACTGGTCAATAATTTTGTACTAGCCAAATTTTTGGGACTATGCCCGTTTATGGGGGTATCCGGTCGCGTCGAAACAGCAACCGGAATGGCCGCAGCAACAACATTTGTCCTGACGTTAGCTTCTGTAGCGAGTTATCTGATTAATGCTTACGTTTTAAAACCACTTGAACTTGAATACCTCCAGATACTCTCATTTATACTGGCCATTGCCGTAGTTGTTCAATTTACCGAAATGGTGGTGCACAAAACAAGCCCGTTGCTTTATCGGTTGTTGGGTATATTTCTTCCCTTAATCACAACTAATTGCGCAGTACTTGGGGTTGCCTTACTGAATGTCAATAAAGCTCATAATTTTATTGAATCGATTTTCTTTGGCTTTGGTGCAGCTCTTGGCTTTTCGCTGGTACTGATACTTTTTGCGGCAATGAGAGAGCGAATTGCTGTTGCTGACGTCCCACAACCTTTTCAGGGAGCCGCAATAGCCATGATTACAGCGGGTTTAATGTCACTCGCATTTATGGGCTTCGCAGGGTTGGTAAAATTCTAGTGCAAGATATACTGATAGCCATTATTACTCTAGGAAGCTTTGCTTTTATTTGCGGAAGCTTACTTGGTTTTGCTTCGGTTAAATTTAAAGTCGAAGGAAATCCTCTGGTAGACCAGATTAATGAAATACTTCCTCAAACCCAATGCGGACAATGCGGTTTTCCCGGATGTAAACCTTACGCCGAAGCAATCACTAATGGCGAACCAATAAACCGCTGTCCCCCGGGAGGCGAAGCAGGCATTAAGTCATTAGCAGAATTACTTGAGCTTGAGATCATTGAACTCGATGAAAACTGTGGTGAAGAAAGCTTGCCTAAGGTGGCTGTTATTCGCGAGGATGAGTGTATTGGTTGCACCAAATGTATTCAGGCATGTCCGGTTGATGCCATTGTTGGTGCGGCTAAACAGATGCACACCGTAATTGAAGCAGAATGTACTGGCTGTGATCTCTGTGTTCCACCCTGTCCAGTCGATTGCATCGATATGCCGGTTATCCCTTTGTCAGCTGATGATTGGAAATGGCCAAGTCCTGGCGAAGACCAGCTACAAGCTGAAGACTTTCAAATCCCTGTCAGGGTGATACATGACTAAACCAGCCCAGATTATAAAACCACCAGGTAAATTTCATGGGGGAATCCATCCGCCAGAATATAAGACTATCTCCAGCGAAACGCCAATAGCCCATATTCCCACTGGGCCAGAGTTAGTAATCCCGACCCAACAAAGTATCGGCACTGATTCGATTCCAACAGTTAGTGCTGGCGATCAAGTTACCAGAGGACAGCTCATTGCTCGTTGCCCTGAAGGCCTTGGCGCCAATATTCATTCACCAGAATCTGGTGTAATTTCCTCATTAATTATACGCAATAAGGTGGTTTTTCCTGTACCATTTAAGCCAATAAGCCCTATTTTCTCTTTTGGTTTGATATGTAGCTGCGCTGATTCAAACAGAACCCTTTCGCCTATAAAATAGCTGAGATTTGAGATTGAGAGCATAGATTTAGGGTTTATTCCTTCAGACTTATTGCGAGCAAATCTACATATGATTTATATCTAGTCTAAAAAATCAATCGTAAAAGACACTTTTGTTGTGTCCCACATCATGAGCAAATTTGTTTTATCGTCTTGTAATTGAAATTCTATTGTGAATGGTTCATAAACAACATCAGTATTCGACACCTTGGCATCAATCGTAAGTACATTTTTGTCTGGATTATAATTATATGCT
>CBDUHU010000412.1:0-4221 GCA_965366725.1 uncultured Kangiellaceae bacterium | reverse complement strand
CAGACCGGTTACAGTTTTTGCTATACGCATTGAATTTGTATTTCTTGCGTAATCTCAAGGCAGGTTATGTACTTGAGGTGCGCTAACAAGCTGCTTTTGCCACTAACTGATTTGTTGTTGAATGACTTCACCCTGCAACCAGTCTCTTTGCCATTTTGCAAAATCCGCATACTGTACTTTCAATGGTTCTAATTTTATTTCGATATTATTAATTATCGCCTGATATTGTTGTAGAAACTCTTTGACCAGAATACGACTGGACCATGCATCAGAAACAATATGATGAATATTTAAAAGAAGTACCCCTTGCTGGCTTTCATTCTCGCCCGATAGGTGAAGATAGCTTGCTCGCACCAACAAGTCTTTTTCGAGATCAAATTTTTCCGAACTATTGCTCGAGATCAGAAGCTGCATATTTTGCTGCTTTACTAGTTCTGACTGGGAACGAAGATCATGGTATTTAAGCTTAAACAAAAACTGACGGTTAACAACTTGTTCTGGCTCTTCCTGGCCTTCTTTAAAATTAGTTCTTAGTGCCTCATGTCGTTGTATGATATTACTAATTGCTCTTTCTGCTACCACAACATTAAACAAACCCTCAATACGTAAGGCACTCGCCATATTATATTCAATGCTACCTTCGTTCATCTTATCTAGAAACCAAAGTCTCTGCTGAGGGTATGACAGTAGAAAACACTGAGTATCACCGGTTCTTTTTATTGGCAGGATCGGAGGTAATATCTTTTTGATTTCACCTGACGACTCTAATTGGATCATTCTTTTTGACAAAGCTCTTATGCTTGGATATTCAAATACTTCTCTAACTGGCAGCTCCAGCTTTAACGCATCCCTAAGCTCATTAACAATACGAATCACTAACAGTGAATGTCCACCAATGGCAAATAAATCAGCATCAACACTGATATCTTTCTGATTAAGAACTTTTTCCCAAACTTGTTGCAGCTTTTCTTCTAATTCACCCGACGGTGCAACATATTCATTTTGATTATTCGCAGCAACTCTAGGAAAGGAAGACTTATCTATTTTTCCAGTAACTGTCAATGGAAATGATTGCATCAGACAATATGAATCTGGACGCATAAACGCTGGTAATAGTGCATCTATTTGCTCTCTGATTTGAGGCACTATATTTTGTGAAACTGACTTTAGTTCAGGAGAATTAGTCAAGTAGTTACTTTTGTAAGGGTGGTAAGAATTAATGACTGGCAAATGACGTTGTTGCTTATTAACAAAAATCAGATCTACCATGTCATCACGGTTTTGTGACCAGGTAATATACAAGTCATAATTGTGTTCTTCGCCAAGTTGTCTAAGTTCACTAAAATCATCGCTAACAGCAAGAGACGGTTTGTAAGTTAAATCTGGCTTAGCTTGCTCATATATGGTTTTTAGTTCGTTTGTAAATGCAATATCACCTTTAATCCGTTGATTAGAAAAACCAGTAATACCAAACATATCGATTGGCTGTTGCAATAAACTAACTAGCTGTATTTTATCCTGCCAGGAATGCCATTCTTCGATTTTCTCAGCTTTTCTATCACCTTTATGCAATACAACATCGTATCGATAGCGCATCATTTCATTGGTGTATATTCCATGCTTAACCAGTATATCTGCATGACTTAGTGTATCATTCAACTCATTTGCCGAAGCAAAAAAACTGGGACTAAACAAAAGTTCTTCTTCATTCTGAATGGATAACAATACGGTGTTTGATAGTTCTTCCAATGTTCCATTATCCGAATGAGAAAACGCATCTTTTGAACTAGCAAAGGAATCAAGCAAATCGAGATTACGCAAATCACCAAGAAATATACTACCGTCATCAGTTAATAGCTCGGCAATACTATTGATCACTTTACAAAAATATTCGCTACCTGGAAAATATTGGGCTACTGAATTAATAATAATGGTATCAAATTTTTCTCTCTCCATATTATCAAGTTGAAGTGCATCACCCTGCCTGACATCAACATAATCCCAACCTCGTTGATTAACTCCCTGCTTGACCTTTTTAACAACTTCAGCTGAAAGATCCGTGGCACAGACATATTCACAATCACTTGCATAACGGTACAGTAACATGCCTGTTCCGACACCAATTTCCAATACTCTTCTGGGTTTTAGTTTTTTAATTGATAAAACTGTCTCGTTAACCCATTCAAGCATTTCCTCATTTGGAATCAACCCTCCCCGATAACTACATCCCCATCCAGTAATATCAATATTTTTCGAGCTATCTGATTGCTCGTTGGTTAACTCTGATTGAACGGTTGAATAACTATCATTAAATACATTTTTCCATTCTTCTACACGATTAGAATCATTCTCTTCTTTATGTTCGACAACAAGCTGTTCTGCGGGGATTAGATAGGAAATCAGTGATGATTCCCCGGTTAAAGATTTCTGAATCATCGATACTGAATTTTTAACCTGGGGCAATTGTGCTAATTTCGTATCAATCTCAGCGAGTTCAATGCGAAACCCTCTTAACTTAACCTGCTCATCGACTCTGCCAATAAACTCAATATTATTATCCTCTAACAGACGCACCATATCTCCAGTACGATAGAACCTGGAATTAGTATACAAAGAACTGTTTTCAGCAAACTGTTTGTTTGTCTGCTCATCCTTGTTAAGGTATCCGACTGCTACACCAGCGCCGCCAATATATAATTCACCAATGGTGCCTTTTGGGCTTAACTGACCATCAGTATTTAAAATAACTAACTGGGTATTCTGTATTGCTTTACCAATTGGAACAACTGATGAACTAATTCTTTTCAGTTGTGCCTCACTGGAAATAGCAAAGGTGGTACATCCGACAACAGTTTCAGTTGGACCGTATTCGTTAATAAATGTTGCATTCGGTAGGTAATGTGTTCTCCATAAACGAATAGATTCCAATGCTAACTGTTCCCCACCAATCACAAAGAGATGTGGAACTTTGGTTGATATATTTTTGATATTTAATAAAGCAAGTGCATTCAGGTGAGCCGGCGTTAGTTTAAATAACATCGGCAAGTTACTTTGAAAAATCATATTATAAAGATTAACTAAAAGATCTTTATCATCCGCCAGGATATTGACTTGTTTGCCAACATACAATGGCGTCAGTAAGGAAGTTACAGTTGCATCAAAACACAAAGGAGAACTAACAACTGAACTTTTAATATTCTCAGGAAGATAGTGCTTACCACCATGAGCAAGATAATTTGCCAGTCCGGCTTGCTTTACCAGTACTCCTTTAGGTGTTCCGGTAGATCCAGAAGTATAAATTACATAGACATTCTCTGATGGTTGTTCTATTTTAATATTCTCAGTCGAGAACTTTGCCCATCGCGGATTAATTTGCTGGTAAAAATATTCGACAATTGAAATATCAGCTAATAAATGCAATGTTTCTATCAGCTGCTTTTGGCAGAGTAAATATTTTAATCCTGTATCTTCTATCATATAGGTCAGACGTTCACCAGGAAGTTCCGGATCAAGCGGTACATACACCCCGCCGGCTTTCTGAACCGCAATTAAGCTAATAATCATTTCTATTGAGCGTTGAAAACATAAACCAACATAATCACCGCTTTTAACGCCTTGTTCAATTAACTGATGAGCAAGCTGATTGGCTTTTTGGTTAAGCTGCTGGTATGAAAGTGTTTCCTGCTGAAATAGGACTGCAATATTATCAGGATATAACTCTACGATATGTTCAAATTCATCTTTAAAGTAATGTGCATTATGTTCAATCGTTTGATTGAAAGTCAGTGCTTTTGATAAGTTTATTGTTTCCTGCTCTGAGAGCATCTTAATTTGGTTGAGAGAAACTTGTGGATTATCAACAATTGTTGTTAATATCTTATTAAAATGTTCACTTAAAGTATCAACCTGGTTGTTGCCGAAAATAGCCTTGTCATAACCCCACAGCATATGAAGACCATCATCATCAATTTCCATGCTTATGTCGAGATCAAACTTAGCCGTCAGATCACCACTCATTAATGGCGCAAACGATGCCCCCGGAACATTTAGCGCTTGGATTTCATTAGTATTCATACTAAACATAATTTGAAACAGTGGTGTATGTTGAGTATTTCTCGGGATCTTCAAATGCTCTACCAGAAACTCAAAAGGTACATCCTGATTAGACTGCGCTTCCAGGTTAATCTGACTAGCATGTCTGAGAAATTCATCCAGATGATT
>CBDUHU010000411.1:0-4223 GCA_965366725.1 uncultured Kangiellaceae bacterium | reverse complement strand
GTTTACACCGCAACATTGGCTTTAGTTGTAGATTTGTCAAGATTGGGTTGAGCTTCCTCTTGCACCGGGCTGTAGCTCAATAATGTCCCTTTACCGAGAGACACTGCATCCATTTCTGATACCGGTAAGATGGGAAAGTTATCGGAGATTGCTTTGATCGCTTCGGCAATAGAGTTGGTACAGACATAAATAGTAAATCGATCAACCATTTTCTGACTGATAAATGATTTCAACAAAGTCATTCCACCTTCAACCAATAGAGAATCAACATTTCTTTTAAAAAGAGCTTCAAGTGGTTCTTTCAGGTCTCGATTGGTTGTATTTATATGAATGGCTTGCTGAGCACTATAATTGACCGAACCGATCACAAAACTACGTCTGGAATCAGCCATTACTGTACAGGCCGTATTGCCCGAAAAAATAACACGATCGGGTTGTCGTTGTGGTGTTCGCCCCAAACGTTCCTGCCTGGCTGTTAACTGTGGTTGATCCTGAATCCATGTATTAGCCCCAACAACAACAGCTGAGTATCGTTCTCGCAGTTGATGCACCCTCTGCCAGTCCTTATCACAGGATAACTCCGCGGCTTCTCCATTCTTTTGATTCATGAGTCCACTTTTTGCAATTGCAAAATTAACATGTACATAAGGTCTGTTGGTGTTGCCCGTGTGGCGAGTTTTTATTTCTGAGTTGTGAGCTTTTGGAGTCGTCAGCATGTGACCCATAAGTGAACGTTTTGTTTCCAGGTATCCGTGTGAATGTGGGTTAGTTGATGTTAAGACTGGAATACGTTCACTGACTGAGAAGCCAAAATTTCGCATTGCTTTTAATTTGGTCGGGTTATTGGTCATTAATTTCAGGTTTCTGATATTAAGATCTCTCAGAATATTAGCTGCATCATCATAGTTGCGATCATCAATTGGTAATCCAAGCAAATGATTAGCTTCAATTGTGTCGTGGCCATCCTCCTGTAATGCGTATGCGCGTATTTTATTACTTAGACCAATGCCTCTACCTTCTTGCGGAAGATATATAACAACACCGCCATGATCAGCAATATACCTTAATGCATGGTCAAGTTGCTGTTTACAGTCACATTTCAATGAGCTAACAACTTCTGCGGTAAAGCAGGATGAATGAACTCTTACCGGTACGCTTTTCAATTTTTCCAGGCCTCGGGTGGCAATTGCCATTGCTTCTTCTCCATCGGCATTTTTGTAAACGCGGAATCGAAACACCCCAAATTCAGTTGGTAGTTGAGTTTCAGCTTGAAAAATTGTGGCGTTTTCAGTCATGCTAAATCCTTGGTTTTTGTTGATTAAAATAATGACAAATTAACTGCGTAAAATTAATCTGTCAGCGTCTGTTTGTTGATCAATGCACGATTCTTGCCAACATCGAAATCCATCTGATTAGTTGCTAATTAGTATGATAGTCTGGTGGATTTGCTATTTTTTGTTAAAAATGACACGCCGAAAAGAATATTCTGACGTCAGAATTGTTTTGAAAAGGCTTTCTGTTTAGTAGATAAATTATCATGGGAATAGTGAGAGTAGTTTTAGTATAATAGTCTTATTATCTGGTGAATGATGAGGTTGGTTTAATGCGTATTTTGGTGAGTAATGACGATGGATATCTGGCGCCAGGAATTGGGATATTAGCAGAGGCTATGCAAGGGATTGCAGAAAATGTCACAGTAGTCGCTCCTGATAGAGATCGTAGTGCTGTGAGTAATTCATTAACGGTTAATGATCCATTGCGGGTCAGTACCGCAAGTAATGGGTTTTTGTATGTTAATGGTACACCGACGGATTGTATGCATATTGCAATTAATGGATTACTTAAGGAAAAACCGGATATGATTTTATCTGGAATTAATTCTGGTCATAACCTTGGCGATGATGTGCTCTATTCCGGTACGGTAGCCGCAGCCATGGAAGGGCGTTTTTTAGGTTCGCCAGCCATTGCCATTTCGTGTATTTCGTTTGAACCAAAATATTATGAAACTGCCGCCCGGGTTGCACAGATATTAGTAAAACGCTTGCAATCTCATCAACTACCTGCCGACACAATATTAAATGTTAACGTTCCGGATTTACCTTATGAGGAGTTATCAGGCTGGTCGACCACACGACTGGGCAGTCGTCATCAATCGGAAGAGTTAATTCGTGGTCAGGATCCCAGGGGACGGGAAATTTATTGGCTGGGAGCGGTTGGTGCGGGGCGTGATGCCGGGCAAGGTACAGATTTTTATGCGGTTGAACATGGCTATGTTTCTGTTACCCCGTTAAAAGTTGACTTAACCCATCATGATGCTTTGCCTTCGATCAATGACTGGATGCGGGACTTATAAGTAGCTGGAAGGTATCGCTGGTTATGCTCGGGAAATTAACCAATCCTTCTGTGTGTAACCTTATTTAACGATTGGTTGAAGTTAGTCTCTCTACTTGTTGAATTCGACTTTATTACGGCCGTTATTTTTTGCTATATAAAGCGCTTCATCAGCTCTTTTTAGTACCTGGTTAAGAGAACTATCATTGTCATTCATGGTTGCAACTCCAATACTAACAGTAAAGTGGACGACATCTTTTCTCCACTGATGATCAAATGATTGGGAATTAAATATTCTTCTTACTCGCTCAGCCATTCCTACTGCCTGTTCTTCGTTAGTTTCTGGCATCAGAATGACAAACTCTTCCCCTCCAAGTCTTACAAAGACATCCAGATGACGTATTGTGGTTGAGCCGACTCTTGAAAGAAGCTGCAAAACTTCATCCCCGGTATCATGGCCGTATGTATCATTAATATTTTTAAAATTATCGATGTCCAGCATTAGCAAAGAAAGTGGTTGTTGACTTTTTCGGGCAAAGGCAAACATCGTTTTTCCCTGCTCTTCAAATTCTCGACGATTAAGCAGACCGGTCAGTGGATCGGTTGCCGCCTGATTGGCCAGGTGATCTACCAAGCGTACTCTATCTGAAATATCACGGACAATAGCTGTAAACTCAACCATTCCACCAACGTTAATTTTAGAAATTGCTATTTCAACTGGAAATTCAGTACCGTCCTTATGGATACCAAAAACCCGGCTACGTTCTTCCATTTGACGTGTTTTTATCGGTGATGCTGCAAATTTTTCTATATATGAACTATGTTTTTCTCTGAACTGACGGGGAATAAGAGTTTCAATCGACTTCCCTAATACGTCATCTTCATGATGACCAAACAACTCTTGTGCAGCTTTGTTAAAGAGGACGATTCGATCATGTTGATTAATGGTGATAATGCCATCGTAGGCAGCGTCAATGACCGATTCAAAGCGAGAACTAGCGATCTTTAGTTGATGTTCAAGTTCCACTTTTGTCGTTATATCATGTCCGGTGATTAATACGCGATAGATACCATCTTTTTCATCCACAATGGGTTTAAGTGATATTCTCCACCATCGAGTTCCATCCCTATTATCAATCGCTTGCTCAAATTCAAGCGGATTTTGTTCAGTAAAACAGCGTTCAATATAATCTAAAAACTCGTTTCGGTTATAACGGGGGATAAGATCTTTGATTAAAAAAGGTGTTGTTTCAGTTAATAATGAGCCTCCACCAAACATTTCACTGAAAAAGATATTACATGCGATAACCTTATCACTTTTCGCAATATTGCGTTCTAAAACTGCGATACTGGCACCAACGCCATCAACAAAACTTTGAATTTGATTTTGTGTCACAGATTGCATATGACTACTCCAGCTTTCTTCCTTTCTAAATGAGTGTAGTTCAATATCTGGAAGTTTTGTGTTGATTTTTAGTTTTTGTTTGTCAGAGATAATAAAAGAGAAGGCGGGATATTTCGGTGTACTATAATTTACTTAGCATTTCAGCTAATGAATCACCCAAACGACAAGGCGGGCTTAAAAATTCAGTATTATCGTCAATGAGAAAGGTATTCAGGAAACTATATCTACTTTATCCGCAAAACGATGGCTTTTTTAAACTCCACTGTAATCAAGTAGAAATTTAATATAATCAACTGTTAGGTTTGACAGCAAAATTATACGTCAAAGCCATCATCTGCGAAGAGTGCCACGATTGATGTATTACTCATATTAAGTATTGAATATGATAGAAAGGTTGCTCAACTGCTTGTTATTTCCCTACACTTGCAAAAGAGCAGATTTTCTATTTATCACTTTCTTTTTCCAATGGTTTTTTAAATGTTTTCTT
>CBDUHU010000410.1:0-4240 GCA_965366725.1 uncultured Kangiellaceae bacterium | reverse complement strand
CTTTACCGGTGATATCACCCAGGTTATTGATGATTATTTCAGCTTTTTTTTCTGAACCTTCAAAAAACATAGATGCTCCTTGGCAAACACAAACAAATAGCAGAATTAATACCTATAAAGGCAGAATCTAATGATATTTCTCACTCAATAAGTCAAAAATTTTCTTGGATAAATTTAAGTTTCGGATGATAATTAGCCCCATTAAACTGACCTGGAGCTGATAAAATGACTAGGCCTGAATCTCTTTGTCTGACGAAACTATTACCAAGCGTTCAACCGCCGGGAATTATATTTGAATGTGCCGAATTAGGCCATGGTTTTTACCCCAAAAGTACACATTTAATTGGCTTTGGATTTGATGGGACAGCCTGTTTTAGAAAAGGCGCTAAAGATGCTCCTGATGCTATTCGTGAAGCTTCAGATGGGATAGAGTCCTATTCACCCTATTTGGATGAAGATCTCGCCACAGTCTCATTTTATGACTGTGGGAACCTTGCTCTTGGCGAAATAAACAAGGTAAGTAGTGATGTTGAGGTGCAATGGCAATATGCAACTAACAATCTGACAGAAATGTTAAATCAGCTGGATCTTAAAAGTAATCAGATCAGGCTACTTACTTTGGGCGGGGAACACTCAATTTCTTACGCTCCGATTAAAGCATATTTAAAGCAGTTTCCAAACTTGCTTGTGCTCCATCTGGATGCTCATGCAGATCTAAGAGATGGATATCAGGACTATCAATATTCCCACGCTTCAATCATTTATCGCGTACAAGAGCATTTTGGACAAAATCACCGGTTGCTACAATATGGTATCCGTTCAGGCACAAAGGAAGAATATTGCTGGATGAAGGAAAGAGGTACGCTCTGCCAGTCGTTAGACGAATTTTTGGAACAGATCGATCAACTTGACCATCAAACACCAATTTATTTAACACTTGATCTGGATTACTTTGACCCTGGAATATTTGCGGGCACTGGAACTCCAGAGCCTGGCGGTGAAGATTTTCATTCATTTATCAAGCTAGTTAAGAGGTTAAACAATAAAAATCTGGTTGGATGTGATGTTGTCGAATTAGCACCAAACATTGATTCAACGGGAAATAGTGACGTGTTTGCAGCAAAAGTGGTGCGGGAGTTAATTTTATGTATGGAGAAAACTAACGCTGGAGAATCTTTATGAAATGGTCTGTAGAGAAGTCAGAAGAGCTATATCGCGTTTCCAGGTGGAGCGATGGCTACTTTCATGTCGGTAACAACGGTCATCTATTTATGACACCTTCAGGTCAAAACTCAAGCGATGGAATTGATATTCTATCCGTGATAGAAGAAGCTAAGAGCAATAACGTTGAATTTCCAATGGTGCTTAGATTTCACGATATCTTACGTTCACAGGTTGCGGTACTAAACAACACTTTTAATGAGGTAATTAAAGAACAACAATATCAAGGCGAATACACCGGTGTTTATCCTATAAAAGTTAACCAGATGCGAGAAGTTGTTGAAGAAATAGTTGATGCAGGAGCCCCCTATAATTTTGGCCTTGAAGCTGGTTCAAAAGCAGAGTTATTATCTGTATTGGCTTACAACACTAATTTGGGATCATTAACCATACTAAACGGTTATAAAGATGAAGATTATATTCGCCTGGCTTTATTAGGCCTGAAACTAAAACGTAATGTGGTATTTGTTATTGAAAAGTTCTCCGAACTAATATCACTCGTCAGAATAGCCAAAGAACAGAATATTGAGCCGATTATTGGACTTAGAATGCGAATGATGGCAAAAGGCCGAGGCAAATGGGAAAGCTCAAGCGGTATTCGGGCAAAATTCGGTTTAAGTATTAGTGAAATATTGAAGGCTATTGAACTTCTCGAAAACGAAGGACTAAAACATTGTATTTCAATGCTCCATTTTCATATTGGCAGCCAGCTCACTGACATTAGAGCAATCAAAGAGGCAATTAATGAAGCAGGCCGTATTTATGCCAAATTAGTAAACAAAAATATTCCAATAAAATATCTAGATGTTGGCGGCGGGCTTGGAGTTGACTATGATGGAACACGAACAATTTCGGACTCTTCTAAAAACTACTCACTCAAAGAATACGTCTCAGACATAGTCAGTGGCTTACAACAGATCTGTGACCTTGAATCGGTTCCTCATCCAAATATCGTAACAGAAAGTGGTCGAGCCATTACAGCCCATCACAGCTGTGTTATTACCCCGGTACTTGGGGAAATAAACCCTAGTGGTGTAGCTGTTGTTAATAAACCAATTGTTGATGAGCATAATCTGGTATCCAATATGCGAGATTTAATCACAACTATTTCAGATAAAAATAATCCTCAAGAAACTTTTAATGATGCATCTCAACTTAAAGAGGAATCATTACATGCATTTAAACTGGGTATTCTGTCACTTGAAGAAATGGCTGAGTTAGAAACACTCTATTGGACGGTCATCAAAGAAGTTCGCGACTCAATTTCGGGTAGAGAATTTGTATCTGAAGAACTAGACGAAGTCCAGTCGCTTTTGTCTTCCCAATATCTCTGTAATTTTTCAGTCTTCCAATCAGCAGCTGATTCATGGGCGATTGATCAAGTACTTCCGATTGTCCCAATTCAGCGACTGGATGAAGAACCCACAAAGCATTGTGCGATAGTTGATATTACCTGTGATAGTGATGGAAAAATTGACAAGTTTGTTGGTGAGTTAGGAATTGAATCCACTCTTCCATTACACCATTTGGATAATAGAGATTATTACCTTGGTCTATTTCTTACTGGCGCTTATCAGGACGTAATGGGTGATATGCACAATCTGTTTGGTCGGTTAAATGAAGTGCATGTATTTAAAAGCCCAGGCGAACCTGAAGGTTTTTATATCGAAGAAATTGTCAGGGGTTCAACAGCTCAAAATGTTCTTAGCACAATGCAATATAATACAGAATTAATGGCAAGAAGGATCAAAAAGCAAATAGATAAAAATATTGCTTCAGGTGACATTGGTCCCAGAGAAGGCATACGACTGGTTGATTTTTATGAGGACTGTCTGGCTTCTTACACATACATTAAAGCTTGATCTATCTATTTGAACCAAGAGGCCCAATTAGAAGCAGTATCAGTTAGACAACTGATACTGCTCTCTTAATCAACCTTTACGTCGCGTAATAAGGCTTCCCGCTAATAGAACAGAAATTACCCAAAACGGTAACGAACCGCTTCCACTGCTATCTTCAATGACTGTTGGTTGACAGGCTACCGCTTGTTCACCTGCTGCGCGTGGGACCAACATAAAGGCCTTAGAAGCACCATTTAATATGCCATTTCCAACAATCACACCAGCATCGTTGATAGATCTCGCAGAATGTAGACTCCAATCCCTGTTGCCAACAGGCTCTGCTGATGGATCAACTTTACAGTCAATCATATTATTCAAATCTTTCATTTCACCATTTTCATAAATAAAAGCGTGAAACCTGTCAGGGACTCTGGATATCAGAGAGTTGCCAACAGCTTGATCGTGATTATTAATATCAAAAGCTTCAGCAAACGGGGTGGTATCGTTTAATAACCCCAATGAAATAGTTTCCTGAGTATTGATATCATATAGATAAGCTAAAAAATGCGTATTATCGGCATTTGCAGCTCTACCAACAATCTTTCCATTATCATTAATGGACCATGGCAGTGTATTACCGTCACTGAAAAGCGTCATTTCAATCGCAGTGGATGGATCTGTGGGGTCAGTATAAAAACTTGCTGTTCGTGCAATACCGTCAACAGATTTATGTGCCCAACCGGTAACGATACCATCGTTATTGACATCACGAACAGAAGAACCCAGCCCAACATCATCACTAATTGGTTCAATCAGAGTTAGTACTTCTGTTTCAATATCGTAGACAAATCCCCGATCAAAAAAACTATTCACTTCATCGCCATCAGCGTCAACATCATCAGGCGGATTATAGGCACCTACACCGACAATAATGTTATTGTTATTAATTGATAATGCTCGCATGTTTTGCGGGTCTTCACTATCAATTGGCGGTACACTAAAAATCTCATCGTTTCCAACATCAATGTATATTGCTTTTTCAATGTCCTGTTCAAATGGTACGCCAGCGCTATTCACTTTTTCAACACGATCAAATGAATAACCGGCTACTCTATTGTTATCATTGATGGCAAAGGCAATACTTAAATCAACATTACCATCCGGGTTAACAATAGCAC
>CBDUHU010000409.1:0-4253 GCA_965366725.1 uncultured Kangiellaceae bacterium | reverse complement strand
CCCTTGTTGAAGAATTTATAGTCCACATAGTAATGAGATTGAACAAAGGTATTTTATGTGCTGCCCGAACGAGCAGTAAACACTCAAGATTGAATTGTCTATACTTAAATGAGTATATTGTAGAAACTCGACATCGAATTCTACAACCAGACTATTCATAACTCAGGTAAATTTAGATGGTAAAAAGACCAACAATTAATGCAACCGTCACCCCCAAAGGTAGCCTTGAAGTACTTTCTCAAATGGAAGTTGAAAAACTAAAGGCTATTGGCGAGAAAGGACTCTATCCATTATTTCGCCAATGTGCTCTGGCAATTCTAAATACAGGTTCAGATAGTGATAACGCAAAAACAATGATGGATGCTTATGCGGACTTTGATATTGAGATTATCCAACAGGATCGTGGTATCAGGCTAAATTTAATCAACGCGCCGGCCAATGCATTTGTCGACTCAGAAATGATTGCATCAAGCCGTGAAATGCTTTTTAGTGCAATGCGAGATATCCTCTATTCAGAAACCGAAAAATGCAGTAAGAATTACTTACTGGATACTAATCAGGGCATCACCGATTACGTTTTCCATTTGCTCAGAAATGCGGATGTATTACATCCTGGAGAGGAACCTAACATGATCGTATGCTGGGGAGGACACTCAATATCTGATGAAGAATATTGCTATGCAAAAGAAGTAGGTCATTCAATGGGATTACGTGGTCTCGATATTTGCACCGGTTGTGGGCCGGGAGTAATGAAAGGACCAATGAAAGGTGCGACAATATCTCACGCTAAACAACGCTACACACGCTCTCGCTTTCTCGGTTTAACTGAACCAGGCATAATTGCAGCTGAGGCTCCTAACCCAATTGTGAACGAACTGGTTATTCTTCCCGATATTGAAAAACGACTGGAAGCTTTTGTCAGAATAGGTCATGGGGTAACTATCTTTCCCGGTGGTGCCGGAACAGCTGAAGAGCTACTCTATTTATTGGGTATTCTGCTTGATCCAGCTAATCAAGATGTCGCTTTTCCACTAATTCTAACAGGGCCCAAGTCCAGCGAATCTTATTTTCAGCAACTTCATGGTTTTATTAATGATACCCTTGGTTTTGAAGCACAACAAAAATATAAGATCATTATTGATGATCCCGAACAAGTCGCAAAAATAATGACTCAAGGCGTCGAAAAAGTAAAACAGTATCGACGCAAGTTTAATGATGCTTATTATTTTAACTGGATGCTAAAGATTGGTCATGATTTCCAACAACCATTTGAGCCAACCCACAAAAACATGGCATCGCTTGAATTGAACTCAAATATGGAAACTCATAAATTAGCGGCCAATTTACGTCGTGCTTTCTCTGGAATAGTCGCAGGCAATGTTAAAGCCGACGGTATTAGAGAAATTGAGAAATATGGGCCATATCAAATCAACGGAGACAAGTCAGTGATGAAACCTTTGGACAATTTACTCAATGCCTTTGTCAAACAACAACGAATGAAGTTACCTGGCGGGATCTATGAGCCATGTTACCAATTAGTTCAATAGCGATAAAACTGGGTACAATATAGTTAATCCGACTGATTATTTGTTTGAGCCCTTACAGACTTTTAACATAATGCGAAATTTTTTCTGCTTCCTGTTCGCTCATGTTGGGAAAAGAAGGCATTATGCTCCCTTCCATTTTGGAGCCGCGTAATTTATGTCTGAGTTGAACCTCAGATAACTGTGTATTTTTATTCGCTGGGACCCCTTTAAGAAACTTCCCGCCACCATCACTCTGGTGACATCCTGCACAGTGATGCTCAAAGAGCTGTTTACCAGTGACCAGTTCAGGATGATTATGTACATCTTTATCACAGCCTGAAAGTATCAGAAGTATTGATATTGAAAATATTGCAGACTTGTTTTTGTTCAAACCTTATTTCCCCACAAGACAGGTTAAAAACTTGGTAGATTATTAATAATACCAGTTGAAGTATTTGAATAACTAAAGACCTGAATTCAGGATAAAGTGTCTCTAGCTAATTAATTTTAGTTGATTATTTAACTAATAATTAAACAATTTGAATTCCAATCAACACAATAGCAAAACAAACTGATGCTAATAATACAATACTGAAAATTTTACATAATTTAGACAAGAATACACCCTGTTATTGAGTGAAAATAGGCTAGTTAGCGATTTTAACTCTATAAGTACTTGAAACATTATTGATTGTTAAGTGAACTTCAATGAAGAAATGTGAATTATGGGAGAATCATTGAAAAATGGGAAATTACGGTCCATTTTATGAAAAAGCTTTATACATCCCAGATAGGCTAAAACAAAAAAGCCACGAATAATCGTGGCTCTTAATCATGTTTTTTAGGCATAAGCTCAATAAAAAATGATGGTTGTTATTCCTGATTACCTTCAGCAGGAGCATCATTTTCTTCTTTTGGTGCTTCTTCCTTTGGCGCAGGTGGATCTAACAATACTTTTCTACTTAATCGAATACGTCCCTGACGATCAACTTCGAGTACTTTTACTTCGAGTTCCTGGCCAACTTTTAAATAATCAGCTACTTTATTAACTCTTTCGTGGGCAATCTGTGAAATATGACATAATCCTGTCTTATTCCCCATGAAATCAATAAATGCACCAAAATCTGCTATTTTCGCGACAGTCCCTGTGTACACTTTGCCTTCTTCAACATCTTCAGTCAGCTCTTTAACTCTTTGTACAGCAAGATCTGAAGCAGACTTTTCAATTGCGGCAATCTTAACAGTTCCATCTTCTTCAATTTCAATCGTAGCGCCAGTCTCTTCGGTCAAAGCGCGGATAGTAGAACCACCTTTACCTATAACATCACCTATTTTCTGAGGGTCGATTTTAACCATTGTAATGCGTGGAGCAAATGGAGAGATATCTTCTCTGGAAGTACCAATCGCTTCGTTCATCACTTTAAGGATATGCAAACGTCCACCTTTTGCCTGGTGTAGTGCTTTTTCCATGATTTCCTGATTAATTCCTTCAATCTTGATATCCATCTGTAAAGCAGTGATACCACTTTCAGTACCGGCAACTTTAAAGTCCATATCACCTAAATGGTCTTCATCTCCCAAAATATCAGATAAGACAACATAGTCATCGCCTTCTTTAACCAATCCCATCGCAATACCTGCAACAGGTGATTTAACCGGAACACCAGCATCCATTAGCGCAAGACTGGTTCCGCAAACCGAAGCCATCGAACTTGAACCATTAGATTCAGTAATTTCAGAAACAACACGTATAGTATAAGGGAAATCAGTTTGCTCAGGGATAACCGCCTGGATACCACGTTTAGCTAACTTACCATGGCCAATCTCACGACGTTTTGGCGCACCCATAAAACCAGCTTCACCAACACAGTATGGAGGGAAGTTGTAATGGAGCATAAAGCTCTCTTTAGACTCACCGAGTAATCCATCAACGATTTGTCCATCACGCTCAGTACCAAGAGTTGCAACAACCAATGCCTGTGTTTCGCCACGAGTAAATAATGCAGAACCATGAGTTCTTGGTAATACACCAGTTCGAATATACAGAGCGCGAACCATATCATGCTCACGTCCATCGATTCTCGGCTCACCCGATATAACTCGGTTACGCACTACTGACTTTTCAGTTTTAGAAAATGCACCTTTAACTTCCTCAGAAGTTGGTGAATCTTCACTATCAGTTACAAGGGCTGAAACAGCTGAGTCTTTGATTTCGGATAATTTATCCTGACGTTCCATTTTATCAGCAATAGCGTATGCTGAAGTAATCGCATCTTTAGCATTTGCTTCAACTTGCTCAATCAATGCAGTATTTTCTTCAGGTGCCTGCCAGTTCCAGCTTTCTTTACCAACTTCTGCAGCAAACTCACTAATCGCCTTGATAGCAACCTGCATTTCTGCAAAACCAAACATAACTGCACCCAGCATGATTGACTCAGAAAGTTCTTTTGCTTCAGATTCAACCATCAATACAGCATTTTCAGTACCGGCAACCGCAAGATCCAGTTCTGAATCAGCCATTTCATCAATAGTTGCATTAAGTATATATTCGCCATTCTTATAGCCAACGCGTGCCGCACCAACAGGTCCATTGAATGGTAAACCTGAAACAGCTAGTGACGCTGAAGCGCCCAGCAATGCTACCATTTGTGGATCAATTTGTGGATTAACCTGAATGACCGTACAAACAATTTGCACTTCATTTTTAAACCCTTTCGGAAAAAGAGG
>CBDUHU010000408.1:0-4257 GCA_965366725.1 uncultured Kangiellaceae bacterium | reverse complement strand
TACTTATCAAGCCAATCCAGGCTTGTTAGATTGTCATGGCGAAACTCGTGAAGATATGTTCTTTTTCTCTTAGCAATAAGGGTCTCCAATCTTTGTCGATATTCCACCGGGAGATCAGGATCGATGATCAACACCCAGTCAAAATCCTGGTTAGACTGCGCCATAACATTTGGCAGACATGCGGTTTCAAACAACGCGAATCGAAACTCAAGACAAGACGGATTGAGCGGGTCAAACCGTGAAAACTCATCACCAGATTGATCTTTATAGTCCTCGGGATGCTGTCTATAGGAGAATCTGGTTAACAGGAAGTGTCCAAGTTTCATGGATTTCATTTAGGTACCTCTATTCATTGTGGATTAGTCAATAACAATCAAATGAGCCGCGATGTTTGTCGACATAGTTGTTGCTTGACTAAGCCCTTCTATCGATTTACTAGTATAAAGCTAATAACGTGCCAAGTTTATTTGGCCATAAAAAAACTGTTGGGATTTTAAATCCAGAATCTGCAGTTATACAAAAATCGAACTCTTTAGAATAAGCTAAAGCCTATATAACAAGGGAATGTAGGTCTATTCGAAATTTTATGACCTCTGAAAATAGCGGCTAACATTTATTCTTAATAATAATTCCAAGCTAACTAATTTACTATTTTTCCAATAGCAATGTGAGATAGCCCACGTTCAAAACAAGTTTTCCGAAATATTGCTCCGATATCGGACCCAGTAAGTCCGCTATCGGATTTATGAGTTATTTAATGGCAATATTATCGTGACGGTAACACCTTTAATTCGATTATTATCTAATGTAATGCTTCCGCGGTGTTGTTCAATAATATTCCGACAAAAACTTAATCCTATTCCTTGCCCATCTTGTTTGGTAGAAAAGAGCGGTACAAATAGATTTTCCAAATTGGTAAATCCATGCCCATCATCTATCACCTTGATAGTTGTCTTGCCATTATCCTCACTAAAATCTAAAACAATCTTTTGGGCACCAGCTTCTTTGGCATTTTTGATTAAATTAATTAACACCTGCTCCAAAGTGGACTTATCAGCCCAAACACTTTGAACTAGCGCAGATACTTCAAGTTGAATGTTAGTAAAAAGTCCGCTGATTCTATTAACCAATTGAGCAGCGGGAATCTGCTGATAGTTTAAGTTGCTCTGTCGAGAGAGAGAAGCATAGCGATTAATAAAGTCCTGCAAATGATCACAACGCTCAGAAATCAATGCTAATGCTTCCTTGTCCCGAACAATCTCGGTTCGTACAGATAGGCTCTCTGCAATTGAAGAAACAGGGGTCAGAGAGTTACGGATTTCATGTCCCATTACATTAATTATTTGTTGCCAGGCTTTAATTTGACTCGTCCTGAGTGCAGATTCAATATTAGTAAATACCAGTAGTTGGTGGGCAACACCGTCATCAATAAAAGTACTTTGGCTAATTTGCCATTGCTGCCTTTTTTGCTGATTGTTTGCCAAGTTTGGAAGCTGTAGCTGCCAACCATCTTTTTGTTTAATCAACCCCAATAACTTAGGTGACGCTTGACGATACATCTGCCAATGCTGACCATAAAGGACGCTGAAGGCTCCATTGGCGTAAGTCAACTGATTTTTCTGATTAAACACAAGAATAGGAGTATCCAACTGGTCAATCAATTGATAAACCAAAAATACATGTTGGTCATAGTGAAGCTTTTTTATCGACAAATATCCACTAAAATCTCTCAGCTGCTGATAGAAACTACCAACAATTCCCTTAGAAAATACAGGTTTAGCGTATTGTTTATAGTCTTCCATTCTAACGGCTTCCAGATGTAGCAAGGCACGGCTAAATCCTGAGATCACTTTTGAGCGAAAACTAACAATTGCCATCCCCCCTAGTAAGCTCGCAGGCAAAGTTACTAGTACAATTTGCCAAACACTAAGACCCAAAAGCCATAAAAGCAAGATAAGCAGGCTCAAAAAAAGTACCGTAAACAGAGTAAGCCAAAAAGAGATAAAACCCTCTATGGTTTTACTTTTGAATATCGCCATATTTTTCCAGTCGTCGATATAGAGAAGACTTAGTTAGGCCCAGCAAAGTTGCAGCCTTGGTAATGCTATTGGCAGTACTGCTTAGAGCCTTCTTTATCAGTTTTCTTTCAGCTTGCTCCAATGTCATCATTTCGAGTGTATCTTCTGAACGCAGCCTTGACAGAGGTAAATCAGTGTCTGAAAGTTCTGTGCTTTGCGACAGCAATACTGCACGCTCCATTAAATGACTTAATTCACGGATATTACCAGGCCAATGATAGGTATATAATTTTTCTTTGGCTTGTGCATTAAGAGTAATTGCCATTCTTTGGTATTTTTGAGTAAAAATATCAATAAAGTATTCTGCTAAAGGGATGATATCTAATTCACGCTCTTGTAATGATGGCACTCTAAATTCCAGCGTATTTAAGCGATAAAATAAATCTTCACGAAATTTTTCATTGGTAATTAACTTATTCAAGTCGCCGTTTGTAGCACTGATTATGCGAGTGTTCATTTGTAAAGTTTTACTAGAACCCAATGCTTCGTATTCCCCCGACTCCAGAACTCGCAACAATTTTGCTTGTTGAGGCAAAGGAATATTGGCAATTTCATCAAGAAACAAAGTCCCCTCGTTTGCTAATTCGAAACGGCCAATTCGATTGCTTTTTGCATCGGTAAAAGCCCCTTTCTTATGGCCAAACATTTCGCTTTCAAATAGGTTTTCTGCAATAGCTCCCATATTGACTGATATAAAAGGTCCAGAACGATAATCTGATAATGTGTGAACAGTCCTCGCCAATAAGCTCTTTCCAGTCCCATTGTCACCGGTTAATAAAATATTTACATTGGTGCAAGCAACACTATTAATTTGCTCCAATAATTTCAACATGCAAGGAGAACGCCAAACATAATTATTCTGAACAGGCTGCTCCAGTCGCTGTTGTAGCTTTTGATTCTGATTTTTTAAACTTGAGAGCGTTAGTTGTTGCTTGATAATTTGAAGCAATCGCTGATTTTGCCAAGGCTTTTCAATAAAATCCCCAGCTCCCATTTGCATGGCTTTCACAGCAAGCGCAACATTAGACCATGCAGTCATCGCCACAACAGGTATATTGTATTCAGATTTTGATAACCAGGATAAAAATGTGATACCTTCTTCACCGGACGTAATATCAAGAGAATAATTCATGTCCAATAAGATGAGGGCTATATTGTGATTTTTTATCATTTCACACGCCTGATCAGGACTATTTGCCTCTAGAGCGCAATAACCATTGTCCTCAAGCACAAAACTTGTGCTTAAATAAATATCGTGTCGGTCATCTACAATCAGTATACTTGGCTTATTCAAGGTGTTCTTCAATTAATCTAAATGGTGAAAAAATCTTTTTTAAAGAGGACATAATCATAGCAATAATTAGCTACCTTCGCCCCCCCTTTTTTTATCTCCTTTATTATACATTAACAGCTGATTATAAGAGGAGAATAGTCACATACTTAAGCTCAAAGTAATATCATTGATTCTAGTAACGTGCTATTAATTTGTATTCTTTGATTTCCTGGGCAAATCATATATCTTTACTTGCTGTTGCCTCAGAAATTATTTCTGAAATTAACTTTGCACTTTTACCTTTTAACATTGAAAAATGATTGCCATCAACGGAAACACAATTCATATTTTGAGCTAAATTTTTATCTTCTAAATACTCCATGTACTGAGCCAGAGAGAAAGGGCTTTGGCGAGCAAAAACTCCTCTGATTGCTAACTCAACATCCACTGATGGCTGGCACATTTCAAACAATCGTGACTGATGTCGATATAACAGCTTTAAATGTGGGGCTATATCAACTTCATCTAAATTTGTCAATCGAGTTGTTCCCTCTTTGTTTGAATGAGCTAGGTTGTGTTGTTCAAAATAAGTATCTAACATCACAAGCTCCACTTGATATCCCATCAATTTCAAAAAGTTGGCTAGACCTAGAGCCAACGCACCACCATATGAATGCCCCACTAAAGTGACTTTCCTAAAAGGTAAACTTGAAATACTGTGAACAAAAGCTTCTACATTTTCTTCAATTGACTCAAAGTAACCTTCCCCCTTAATCAGTCCTTTATGACGGAAAATAGCAATCTCAACATCTTGCCTATTTCTTTGCTGTAGGTAGTTTACCACTTCCATAAAGTCTCTATTGGTACTGGCAACACCTGGAATGAAAATAATTCCCTCTTTCGGGG
>CBDUHU010000407.1:0-4262 GCA_965366725.1 uncultured Kangiellaceae bacterium | reverse complement strand
GGCTAAAGTACTTACAGTGCAGAATATAATTGCCTCTTTAGTTATGGCTGCTATTACACTCTTTGGAGTGTACCGTTGTTACACTAATAATAAAAAGTCAGATGATAATGATTTTATTTTAAGATTTTTTACTATCGGTTTTCCAGTTGCTATAAGATATGCCGCATTTTTAATCCCAATTGCTATTTTGTTGGGAGCGTTAGAAATTATGCTCAATGGTACTTATGATTCCCCTCAAGTGAGTAGTGAATCGAGTATTTACCAGGCAATATTTTTTCTGATCGCACAATTAGTTTTCTTTCTGTATTACTCTTCAAAGTTTAATTCTTTTGCAAAATCATGAGTAACTATGGAAAATAATAAAACTAGTTCGTTAAGAGAAATGATGAAGGCAGTTGTTTATACTCGCTACGGTGAAGCTGAGGTTTTAAAAATCAGGGAAATCAAAAAGCCAGTCGAGAAGGAAAATGGTGTTCTTGTTAGAGTGCACTCGGCAGCGTTGAATCCATATGATCGCTATTTAATGAGAGGACGTCCTTATATTGCCAGGATTGGCTTTGGGTTGTTTACACCCAATGCACCGGGTTTAGGCCAGGATTTTTCTGGAGAAGTGGTTGCTGTAGGAAGTAAAGTAACAGAATTTAAACCTGGTGATAAGGTTTTTGGTGATGTCGCTCAACGATTTAAAGATGTTGACCGAGCCTTTGCGGAATATGTTTGTGTTTCCGAAAGTACGCTTGTTTTAAAGCCTGAAAATATTACATTTGAAGAGGCTGCGGCTGCTCCGATGGCTGCGCGCACAGCCCTTCAGGCATTGCAAACGCACGGTAAAATTAAATCCGGAGACAAGGCGCTTATTAACGGTGCTTCTGGTGGGGTCGGAACATACGCGGTGCAATTAGCCCGTTGGTTTGGTGCTGAAGTTACTGCCGTATGTAGCTCTCGTAACGTATCGCTTGCCAGCTCTCTTGGCGCGACAAGAGTTGTTGACTATTCGATTGAAGACTTTACCCAAACAGATGAACGATATGATCTGATTATCGATATTGTCAGTTCTCGTTCTCCAGCTGAATCTAGAAGATTATTAACAAAAACGGGGCGCTATATCTGGGTTGGTTCGCCAGAAACAGGCCCCTGGCTTGGGCCCATATATCAGCTTTTAAAAATGTCGTTATTATCGCTATTTGTAAAGCCTAAAAATATGATTCAAGCGGTTACGCCGTTGTTAAAAAATGATCTTGAGTTAATCCAAAAGCTACTTGCCAGCGGGGAAATTAACTCGATTATTGATCGTTCCTACCCTCTTGAAAAGATTGATAGAGCGATGAATTATCTTGGACAAGGTCATGCAAAGGGAAAAGTGGTTATCTCTATTGGAGATTCTTCTGTTAGTAATAATTTGTAAGCCAGTGAAATTATTAGCCTGAAGGCTGAATATTTACCAATAAAGTTGTATGATGACGCATCGAAAAATAGGTAGAGAATAAGAGTTAGATTATATGTTATTGCGAATAGTGGATGTCCCTGGAATCAATGGAACTGATGATGAGCTTGAGATCATTTGTGAGTCGAATGGAAAAAGCGAGAGTTTTAGCATTGAGTCATATTCATCGCCTATTCATAAGAGTTTTCAAACAACCTTAGGTTGGTATTATGACAAATATCTGAACAATATTGATCATCATAAAGGGGACTCAGGCGTTGCGGAGAAGTTGATCAAGTTTGGTCAATATTTAGGCGATGAATTAATCGGTGAGGATCATCAGCTAATTAAATATAAGGAAATATTTGAGACGCAAGGTTACCAAATGGTAACCGTTCAAGTGGAATCTTCCAGAACAGATTTTTTTAACGAACATTGGGAAATTCTGGTTTTACCTGAGTCACCCTATGTTTTATCTTCAGTGGTCAATAATTTTAGCCGGAAGTTCATCACTGAAAATAGTGTAGATAAATTTGCGGATTTGTTTTTTCAACTTGAAGTCACTCCACCGGATGATCCGATGGCACAGTTACTTCCTGATAATCAGGTGCAAAATCAGGATGAAGGGGCAAAAGTTAACAAGCCTTTAAGAATATTACACCTGTTGGCAGAGCTGAAAGATTCAAACATCATTAACCGATGTATTGATGGGGTAACCGATGGCGGTATTATTGAGCATGAAATTAGTATAGCAAACTCTCTTGAGTCATTAACAAATAAGCTGAACAATTTAGCAAGCCCAATTCATATGATTTCTTATCGAGGACCTGTCTATATTGATGATAACCAGGCATTTATATCATTAGCCAGTTCGACTACAGAGCCGCAATTAGTTAGTGTTAACGAGTTATCTCGTTTGATGGTTGCCAATAAAATTCCCGTGCTTAATGTTGATGCGATAGGGTACTTTAAAAATAAACAATCAATCAGTGCAATGCAGGGGTTATCTTGTATTGCTTACCATGCTCAAAAGCAAGGTGTTGGCAACATTATTGGATTAGCTCAGCTAACCAATCCCTGGGTTAGTGAAAAGTGTTTTAACGCAGTAATGACCCAGATCACTCAGGGGTTTGAGCTTGCACAGGCAGTTGTTGAAGCGCGTAAGAGTTTGCAAGCTGAAACAGAATCACGGTTACTAACAGCACTTCCGGTCGCTTTCCAGTCGTGGCCACTATTAGTACATTATTCTAACCAGTCCGTTACTTTTTTTAACTCGCCACAAATATTAGATGCTCCAGGAGCTTCGCGAGGGAATGACTTATCGAGCGAGCGACTGTTTGGTTTCCGTAATGAAATGTTGCCGCCTTTGTTAGAGCAGGTTGGGGATGGACAGGTTGTTCAGTTTATCGGTCAACTGGAAACACAAGAGGAAAAATCACAATCAGTCGCGATAAGCGCAAGTACAGGAATGGGTAAGTCTCAATTGAGCCATATTGCCTGTGCCTATCTTGCTCAGAAAAAATTAATTGATTTTGGTTTTTATTTTGATTTCTCTGAAAACGCTTATACCGATGTTGATATCCTACAGATGATCGCTCCAGTATTAAAACTGGAAACAGAACAATTGGAATTAATTGAGGAGAACTTAAACCAACTGCATTGTTGTTTTATTCTGGATAATTTTGATCAGCTGATAAATGATAGTTTGAGTAAGCACGAAGTATGGACTAAATTGGAAGAACTGATTAAAAGATTGATTTCTGGTGGCCACAAAGTTATTTTTTCAGGTGTAGACCTTTCATCTATCAGTCACTTAATTAGTGTTAATATTGAACTGGAACCATTGACATTAGCTGCACAAAAAGTAATCGCTTCCAATGAGATAAATCGCCAGGGATTTTCTAACGAGAAATTAACCAAAATAATCGAAAATTCAGATTGGTTGAGTTTATTGGCGCAATTAAATGGTAACCCCTGGCTGATAAAAAAAGTTATCCCCTTACTTCAGAAAAATGATATTTCTGAGTTGACAGCTAAAGTAGAGCAATATTTATCAAACCAAAATAAAATGACACCGGTTGAATCTTTCTACCACTGGCAGTGGCAGACATTAGAGCCAGCCTGGAAGCGTCTGTTAATTTTATGTAGTGAAGTAAAGGGGTTATTACTTGAAATGTTGATGACCGCAATCGATCAGAAAGCTGATTCTCCAGCCGCTATATCTTTATTTAAATTATTAGATTCGGAAAATTCAATTAATAGCCAGGTTAAATTTGCTAATGTGATCGAACTATGGGAGTCTGCTGGATTTACCAAGCGTTTTCCTCACGGTCGTATGGTTGATCGGCGTTGCTTGAAATTTCTTAAGAGCCAGCATAAAGAGCTTTCTCTCGATGAAAAGGAAGAAGAACTGGCGAGATTCAACCTGAGTCAAATCGTCTGTGAAGGAATTAGTGTATTAGCACAACATGTGGTTAAGCAGCCAAATCCCAATATTTCAAATAACCTACTATTTAATCGACGCCAGTGGGTTAGTCATTTTGAACGGTTATGGTTTAATCATGATTACCGTGGATTTATAGGTGTTAAGAAAGCTTTTGATCAATTACTTCAGCAGGCCGGGCTGGCAGAGGAAAGTAAATTATGGTCATTAAACTTATTGGAAAAATCAATGGTTCCAGAGTTTAGTGGTGAAGCAGATAAGGTTGAAAGTCAACTAGCCTGGTTGGTTATTGCATCTGGTGTTGCCGGTATAGAGCAAGCAAAAGACTCAAAGGTCATTATTTCCGGTGTTGAAAATGGCAGGAAATGGTTTGACGCATTTACCGATACCAGCGAG
>CBDUHU010000406.1:0-4267 GCA_965366725.1 uncultured Kangiellaceae bacterium | reverse complement strand
ATCATTCAGATTGTTAACTCGACTGATGTCGCTCCTACAGGGTATGGTGAATTGGTAGAAGCGGTTTTAACCGCGAAGGGATGGATGGGCTTGATAGGCTTATCGTGACTGAAGTCGCTCCTACAGGATGATGAATTGGTAGGAGCGACTTTAACCTCAGTGCACTGTATTAGAGTCATTCTCGAAGGAAACTGTCGGACTAATTACCGAGTGACCTTAAGAAAAAATTACTAAAAGAGATAGGCACTAATAAGCGCCCTCTCCAGAAATAACCGCCGGAATTGTTTTAATCAATATCTTCAAATCAGTTAAAAAAGAACGCTCTTCGATATACAGTTTATCCAATTTCATTTGCTCCGAAAAACTTAATTTTGAACGCCCATTGATCTGCCAGAAACAAGTGATACCCGGTTTTACCTGTAACCTCTCACAATCCTCATTGCTATATAAACTAAACTCTTCTGGCAGCGCTGGTCTGGGGCCAACAAGTGACATATCACCCTTTAGAACGTTCCATAATTGCGGCAACTCATCTAGTGAATATCGTCTAATAAACTTACCAACCTTAGTGATCCTTGGATCTTTCTTGATCTTAAACAAAACATTCTCTTCAGATTCATTATGCTTGACAAGTTGCCCCTTTTGTTGATGTGCACCAACCACCATAGAACGAAATTTCCAGAACTTAAACTCCTTGCCGTTTTTACCAATCCTAGACTGACTATAAAAGGCATTACCACGGGAATCAAATTTTATACATGCCATGATAATCAAAAAAACCGGACTTAGTAGCAATAGACCAATAGCAGTTGAAGTAAAGTCAAAACATCGCTTTAAAAGTGAGAATCTATTTTGTTCATTTTGAAATTTTGTCTTAAATGACGCTAATAAAACACGATAAACAAAAAGTGGATTACCAATGATATATCGACGCCATAGGCGACCAGGCTCTTGAATCAACCTCCAGATCCACTCAACTCCTTTTTTTCGCATCCATAATGGTGCTCTGGATACATTTCCTGAATAAAAATCGAATAATCCGCCAGCAGACATAATCACCGGTAACTTGATTCTAGATTCGTATTTGCTGATCCAGTTTTCTTGAATCGGAGTGCCCATAGCAACAATTAAGAGTTCAGCGCCAGAGCAATTAATCTGGTTGATTACTTTTTGATGAGCCAGTTCATCACTTATATACCCGTGACAAAAGCCTGATATTTTCAGTTTGGGATAACTTAATCGCAATTTAGCAATCATTCTCTCAGCCACCCCTTTTTTACCGCCAATAAAGAAAACTCCTTTGCCTGAGTTTTCCATTTTTCGACAAAGAACAGGTAACATATCAGTGCCATTAACATTATCGACAATGTGCTCACCTGCCACTATTGACGCAATCTTGATACCAAAGCCATCAGCAAATACCCTATCACATGAAGTATAATGTTCACTTAAACTTTCATTTTCAAATGCAATATTGAGATTATTAGCGTTAGCAAAACCTACTCTGGTTTTTTTACCACTTCTAATTCTTTCGAATAACCAATCAACAGCCTTAGTTAGCTTGCCATTCCATACGGGAACATTCAGAACCGATAAGTGGCTGCCAGTATCTTTCTCCACGAATTTAGTTTTTTTTAAGATGTCCTTATCATAATAGTTATTTAAAGCTGATTGTTTCATAGACGCCTCTAATTTTTTTAAGTTATTAGAGGTATTGCAACAAAGATACCATAAAATATTTTTTTCAATCTAACTAAGTAAACCTATGGAGATTAGGACTAACAAGGATCTATTTAAGATAAAATTACGCCTGAGAATTGCAAATTGCAACTCAAACTGCATTAACTATCCTTCATATTTTGCAAATTGAAAACCCTTCTAAGATCGCTTTTTTCCAGGTACTTCTGAACAATACTATCAACAGCTAGTTCCGCGACTTCATCAATATAAAAAAAGCCAACATCAACAATTTCAGTATTATTGACTTTTAATTCAATCTCATGATTATCGTTCAGTACTGATTCATAAATCATATCACTGCAAGTACAGGAGCCGCATTGTTCGATAAATTGTTCAAAGAAAACCAGATCAGAACTATCCCTTTGGATACCAGTTTCCTCGAATAGCTCTCGCACGGCAGCTTCTATAGGGAGTTCCCGACGATTAATATAACCTCCTGGAAAACTATAGTCTGTTCTATAGGAGGATTTAACCAATAAAATCGCGCCTCTATATTTCACAACCACTTGTGCTCCAAAGCTATTAATGACTAAATACTTTCTTGTCACCCTCCAAAGAAAAAATGCGCATTTATAAATAAAACGTAGAATCAAATTGATGATATGAATGGGTATTAATTTGGATTTTCTCTGATTTATCACCTTACAAGCCCTCAACATTGTTCTATTAACAAACGAAAAGATTTGCAACCTCGATGCCACATCATAATTGGCACGCAACCTGCAAAAATTAAACTACAACTAACCAAAGAGAACTATCATGTGCAAAATTTCGGTAGTAATGCCTGTTTACAATGTTGAGAAATATGTACTGTCTGCGATTGCTTCTGTGCTCAATCAAAGCTTCGAAGATTTCGAACTTATTATTGTTAACGACGGTTCAACAGACAATTCTCTAAGTCTTTGTCAATCAATTAAGGACAAACGGATACTGATAATCAATCAATCAAATCGAGGCCTGGCAGGCGCAAGAAATACTGGCATCAGAGAATCGAGAGGAAAGTATGTTGCCTTTCTGGACTCAGACGATCTTTGGGAGAGAACAAAACTCGAAAGCCACTACCAACACCTGGAAAATAATCGGAATGTTGGAGTTAGCTTTTGTAACTCGTTACTAATCGATGAATCAGGAAACCCACTTGGGATCACCCAGTCGCCAAAACTAAAAAAGATCTCTTTTAAAGATATTATCTGCAGAAACCCGATAGGTAATGGCTCAGTGCCGGTGATCAGAAGAACACTATTAGATAGTACAAGTTTCTATCAGTATTACAAAGGAATAAAACAAAGATCCTATTTTGATGAAGTATTTAGACAATCGGAAGATATCGAGTATTGGCTAAGAATTGCAATAAAATCGACGTTACGTTTTGAGGGTATTGATAAAAATCTGACCTATTATCGTGTCAATAGCTCAGGGCTGTCATCAGATTTAAAAAAGCAGTTTCACAGTTGGGAAAATGCCATTACCAAAACATCACTAATTGCCCCTAGACGAGTGGGTCATTGGTTTAATATGGCAAGAGCTTATCAGTTGCGTTATTTATGCAGACGCGCGGTTAAACAGGGAAATGGAGTTTCCGCGATACAGTTAATTAGTCAAGCTATCCGATGTGATAATCGAATATTTTTTGAAGAGCCCTTAAAAACAACGATTACTATAACCTGTGCATCATTAGCGTGTCTAATTCCTGGCAAGCTATTTTCATTGATAGAATCTACTTTGTTTTCGCTTTACAGATATATAAAGTCGTCTGCTCTTCAGCACACACAAGTAAAATCTATCGAACAGGTTAAACAATGATAAACCTGTACATAAATAACAAGTCATTACGGCTTTTATCGTTGCTCATCATCTACTTACAGTTAATCGCTTGTCACCCACCAGTGACTAACTATTTGACTAAACATCAGCAGCATGCTGCAAGTTGGGTTGGCGCAAATCTGGAAGAATTAATTCTGGTAAAAGGAACACCTTTAAAATTGGAATATCTTGGATGGAATAAGAAAACCGTTATCGAATCAGAATTCTGGACTTCGGATATGGATAGGTATATTACACTGTTTAGCCAAATCAACCCTGAAAGGAGCTCATCTAAACAACAATCAGGACTCTACCATTTATATGAACAACTCAATCCAGAAGTCCACTGGTTATTAATATATGAATCATCGTTAACAGATTATAGAAGTCAACAAAGAAACTGCGTTGAGTATTACTTAGTAAATAATAAAGGAAAAATAGCCAGCTCAGGGTTTCACGGTACAAATATTGGTGACCAAAAATACTGCAAAATACCACTTGCTTATCCTACTTTGACTGATATTGACATCATAATGAAATCCAGTCTTTCTTCATATTAACTAGCAAATTGAGAGAATTAACTATGGCATCAGTGACCCAGCGAGATTCATGGAAAAAACTTGAAGAACATTTTGAACAAGTAAAGAATACTGAAATGAAAGATCTCTTTAACACTGACCCTGGTCGTCAACACAAATTTAGTGTGTTTTTTGAAGATATCATG
>CBDUHU010000405.1:0-4269 GCA_965366725.1 uncultured Kangiellaceae bacterium | reverse complement strand
TTTTGGAGCAATCTCTACCCCTCAATTCACGACTTCTTTTTCTGAATCAATTTTGGCCAGGATGCACTTTATAATTCCAGTAGAAGATGCGGAAAAAGTTAAATATGATATCCGGGAAATTGAAAGTGATCTGCATCAGGCAACTCGAAGTTGGGAAGATAACTTAAATGATGCCTTATTAGCTGAATTTGGTGAAGCAGATGGAAAGCGATTAATACAGAGGTATTCGACGCGTTTTCCTGCAGGCTATCAGGATGAGTCAATTGTGCAAACCGCAGTGCTGGATATCAAGCATATGGAAGCATTGACTGAACAAAATGGATTGAGCATGCTGCTTTATCGTTCGCAGGAAGAGAGCCACGATAATATTCGCTTTAAACTCTTCTACCGAGATCAACCAAGGCCGCTATCAGATGTACTTCCTATGTTGGAAAATATGGGACTGAATATAATTGGAGAAACTCCTTTTAGAATAAAACCCAGCAACGGTTCTGTCAGATGGTTAAGTGATTTTGTCATGCAACACCCTGATGGTAAAAAGCTTGATTTAGAGAAAGTTAAAGATAAATTCCAACAGGCTTTTACTCGAATATGGTTTGATGATGCCGAAAATGATGGATTTAATCGTTTGGTTTTGTCTGCTTCGCTGAGTTGGCGTGAAGTTGCGATGTTGCGTGCATACGCTAAATATATGTGGCAAATTGGTTCAAGTTTTTCGCAAAACTATATCGAAGAAACGCTCGATGCATACCCTGAATTAACTAAACTATTGGTGGACTACTTCTTTCAGAAGTTTGACCCATCAATTAAACAAAGTGAAACTAAACTTAATAACATCAAGAAAAAGCTGCTTTTAGCATTTGATACGGTAGCAAACCTTGATCAAGATAGAATCTTACATCGTTACCTTGAACTGATTGAGGCGACTGTTAGAACTAACTTCTTCCAGTTGGATTCAGCCGGTGCCGAAAAGAATTATATTTCATTGAAGCTTATTCCAACCAAGATAATAGATATCCCTAAGCCTGCACCAATGTTTGAGATTTTCGTTTACTCTCCCAGAATTGAGGGAGTTCATTTACGCGGCGGGAAAGTGGCGAGAGGAGGCTTACGCTGGTCAGATAGACGAGAAGATTTCCGTACTGAAATTCTTGGATTGGTTAAAGCGCAACAAGTTAAAAATTCAGTTATTGTTCCGGTCGGCGCTAAAGGCGGCTTTGTCTGTAAACGAAATCTTGCCGATCTTTCAAGAGATCAATTTATTGAAGAAGGGATTGCCTGTTACAAAATATTTATTAGTGCATTACTGGATATTACCGATAATCTTCTGGCTGAAGAATTAGTTGCTCCAGAGCTGGTCGTTCGCCATGATGAAGATGATCCTTATCTGGTTGTGGCTGCCGATAAAGGTACTGCAACTTTTTCTGATATCGCTAATGGAATTTCTCAACAATATAATTTTTGGCTGGGTGATGCTTTTGCATCAGGCGGTAGTATTGGTTATGACCATAAAAAAATGGGAATAACTGCCAGAGGAGCATGGGAGTCTGTTAAGCGTCACTTTATGGAAATGGGAATTGACTGCCAGACAACTGATTTCACCGCTGTCGGTGTCGGTGATATGGCCGGTGATGTTTTTGGCAACGGTATGTTATGTTCTCGCCACACTTTATTGGTTGCGGCATTTAACCATATGCATATTTTTATTGACCCAAGCCCCGATAGCGAGAAAAGCTATCTGGAAAGAGAACGGCTATTCAATTTGCCGCGTTCAAGTTGGGATGATTACAATCAGAAATTGATTTCTAAAGGTGGTGGACTATTTTCTCGTAGCGCTAAATCAATTGCGTTATCGACAGAAATAAAGAATTTGCTTGGTATTGAAGCAGACAGCTTGACTCCTAATCAATTAATTAACGCTATCTTAAAGTCAGAAGTGGATTTATTGTGGAATGGCGGAATTGGAACTTATATTAAGGCAAAAACAGAAACCCATGGAGAAGTTGGGGACAGAGCAAATGATAGTCTGAGAGTCAATGGTGAAGAGCTAAGGTGCCGTATTATTGGTGAAGGTGGAAATCTCGGTGTTACCCAGTTAGGTCGAGTTGAATATATGCGTAATGGCGGCCGGGGAAATAGTGATTTTATTGATAATGCTGGCGGTGTGAATTGTTCTGATAATGAAGTTAATATCAAAATATTACTGAACCAGATCGTTTCATCCGGTGATATGACTGAGAAACAGCGAAATAAGCTACTGCTAAGTATGACTAATGAAGTCAGCAATATTGTTCTTAGAGAAAACTTTTTGCAAGCTCAATCGATTAGTACGAGTGAAGAAAGAAGTGAGAAAATGGTTAAAGAGTTAATGCGTTTTATCCATTGGTTAGAAAGAGAAGGTAAGCTGGATAGAGAGTTAGAATTCTTACCGACTGACGAAGAGATGTTGGAAAGGTTATCTCAAGGAGAAGGGTTAACCAGAGCAGAGATTGCGGTACTAACTGCTTATGGAAAAATGGTTCTAAAAGAAGAGCTATGTGATCCGGAAGTTGCTAATGAGCCATTCTATCAGGATGTCCTGGTTAATTATTTTCCCAAACCAATCCGTCGAAAGTATGCCGACCAGACTCAAAACCATCCGTTAAAGGATGAGATCATTGCGATGCGTCTAGCCAATGAAATGGTCGATTACCTGGGAAGTAATTTTGCCTTCCGCTCTATGGATGAAACCGGTGCCAGTCCGGCAGATGTTGCGACTTGTTTTACTTTGGCAAAAGAAATATATGATATGCCTAAAATGTGGAAGCAGATAGAAGCACTTGATCACTCGGTTCCTTCTTCGATTAAACATGACATGATTTATCAGACCCAGAGAATGGTAAGACGTTGTACCCGCTGGTTTCTACGACACCGTCGTAAGAATTTGAAAGTTCAGGAAGGAATTGACTTTTTTAAAGATGGAGTTGAGGAGTTACAAAAACATATTCAGAAGGTGCTTGATAAATCTGAAAGTGATGCGATCAATCAAAACATTACTCGTTGGGTGGAGTTAGGCGTACCAAAAAGATTAGCTGAAAGAGTTTGTTACTTAAGTACAATGTTTTCGGCATTGGATATTATTGAAATGTCTAAGCTAACAGGTTTGAATGTTTCTACAGTGGCGGAAGTTTACTTTAAACTTGGCGCAAAGCTGGAATTACATTGGTTTTTGGAACAGATTAATTTGCAGCCAGTTGATAATCATTGGCAGGCTTTTGCCCGTGCATCATTTCGGGAAGATCTTGATTGGCAACAACGCAGCTTAACTGTTGCTGTTTTACATATGTCAAATAAGACGGTAAAAGCAGAAGCTCGAATTACTGAATGGTTTGAAGAGAATGCTTCGCTTCTTTCTCGTTGGCAACATATGTTGGCGGATTTCAGGGGAAGTCAAAGACATGAGTTTGCTAAATTTTCAGTCGCATTAAGAGAGTTATCTAGTCTGGTACAAAGTAGTGTGCGGGCTGCAGCTATTGCCCGCGAAGAGAGCCAGGGTTAGACTCTTCTGATAAAGGAAGGTAGCTGGGTAACAGCTGCTTTCCATTGCTTAATTCGGTAATACTTCTAGATATCATTACTTGAATTAGCACAATGATTTGAATTGGCGATAATTACTTTTTCCTATTGTAAGAGAGTATTAGAGTTGTTCAATGTTGTGTATGTATTTTTAGGGCAGGGATAAAAGCTACTTTAGTTTTGGCTCGACAGATCTTTGGAAAGCTTCTTATTTCCTGGTTAACAATATGCTACTTCGGAGCGCGCTATTTTTTATTTAATGCTAAATTGATACTATCAATTAAAGGAGATAATTGTATTGAAAGGTATAAATGTAGCTTTATTATTAATTGTTTTTGTTTGTATAACTGTTTTATTTTTTATTTGTTTTGAAAAAATGCCGGTTAAAGATGCGAATACTAACAAAGAAAAAATTTTGCATTCTTCCGATTCAATGGAGGAGGAAAAAACTGAAAGTTTAAAAATAGCTGAACATCAAAAAGAAGAGAAAATAACAGAAAATACCGGGAAAACACTTGAGGAGTTAATAACGAGTGAGCAAGCTGTCGAGTTAGGAAGTTGGGATATTACTCGGGGCTATACGTTTCCGGACAATCAGACTGATTATATGAATTACGATATCAATACTCTGAGAGGGTTAGCTGAAAATGGAGATGTAGTCGCATTACAGCAATTAGGTTTGAAATTGATTTCTGAAAAAAATTACGAAGAGGG
>CBDUHU010000404.1:0-4276 GCA_965366725.1 uncultured Kangiellaceae bacterium | reverse complement strand
TGGGTACATTTGAAGCATTGATTCCCGACGCAGATATCGTTTATAACCTGACTCCGGATAAACAACATGCCAACGTGGTCAATACTGTAATGCCACTAATGAAACATGGTTCAACACTCGCCTATTCACATGGTTTTAATATTGTTGAAGAAGGTCAACAGATCCGCTCCGATATTAGCGTGGTAATGTGCGCTCCCAAATGCCCTGGCACAGAGGTTCGTGAGGAATATAAAAGAGGCTTTGGTGTCCCTACTTTAATCGCGGTTCACCCTGAAAATGACCCTGATGGTAATGGGTTTGAGATTGCCAAAGCGTTAGCTTCAGCAACTGGAGGCGATCGCGCCGGAGTTTTAGCTTCATCCTTTGTTGCAGAAGTTAAATCTGACCTGATGGGCGAACAGACAATCCTTTGTGGAATGTTACAGACTGGCGCAATTCTCGGTTATGACAAAATGACTGAGCAGGGGATCGCTCCAGACTATGCCGGTAAGTTAATCCAGCAAGGTGTAGAGACTATCACTGAAGCTTTGAAAATTGGCGGCATCACTAACATGATGGATCGCCTGTCAAACCCGGCTAAAATTGTCACATTCAAATTGGCAGAGCAAATTAAGAGCATCACCCGCCCACTATTTGAAAAACATATGGATGATATTATCAGTGGCCATTTTTCCAGTGAAATGATGAAAGACTGGGGAAATGATGATCGGAATTTACTAAACTGGCGTGAACAAACTGGTAAAACTGGCTTTGAGCAATACCCTGAGGATGACTGTCAAATCGATGAACAAAGCTATTTTGATCATGCGATTTTTCTCACAGCAATGATCAAAGCAGGCGTTGAGCTAGCCTTTGAAGTGATGGTGGAAGCTGGAATATTACCAGAGTCAGCATACTATGAATCGCTGCACGAAACGCCATTAATTGCCAATACAATTGCCCGTAAGCGTCTCTATGAAATGAATGTTGTTATTTCAGATACTGCGGAATACGGCAATTACCTATTCTCAAACGCAGCAGTGCCTTTACTTAAAGAGAAATTGATGTCAACAATCACGACACAGGAAATGGGCGCAGGGTTAGAACTTAAATCCATGTCCGTTGATAATCAGGAGATTGTTTCTATTAATGAGTCTATCCGCAATCATCCAGTAGAGTTAATTGGTGGCAAATTGCGCGGTTATATGACCGCGATGAAAAAGGTTATTTAATTAAACCCAATTGAGCCTGTATTACACAGGCTCTTGCTCTGTTAACTATTCTTAACTAAATCTCACCTTTTGAATGAGCAAATAACTGCTCACTTCCCGCACCACAGGCAATTACTGACTTCATCATTTGTTCGACACTTGCCTCCGGGTAGAAAGTAACTAAACTTTTGGGAACATGATAAATATTACCAGATGTTGGGTTTGGACCGGTTGGCATAAAAATGGTTACCGTCTCATCTTCATGGTGAGCGGTTACAATCGCAGTTACCGTTGTCTCACAATCTTTGCCGAATAGTTGCACTCTGACCACTTCCCCCTTTGCAAACGGGGACGACTCTGCATCGCCAAATACTTGCGACACGATTTCCTTTATCAGCCGATAACCGGGGGCGAGTCTTGCCAGATAGTGATCAAAATGATTGTGAATCCAACGTCCAATACTGGTTGATATTAAGGTTCCAACCAGAAAGCACCCTCCCAGGATCAGTGCAATAACCATCATATCCGCCATCAACTCAGGAAGCAGATATCGCTCACTCATGTAGTTGGTCATTGGTTGGATCAAATCTGTTACAAAGTAAAATACCCAACGAAATACAGCACTCAGAATAACAAGTGGTAATAAAACAAGCAGGCCACCAATCAGTGATTTTCGGATAATTATCTTTATTTTCCCCATTACCAAGTCCCTTAATAATCAATTTGATAAACCCAATGTATGGTGCAAGTGTTCCGCATACAAGTCATTTAAAAAAATTGTTACACTTCTTCACTATCAGGACTTAAATCTGACACAATTTCGGCCATCGGCCTTGGCGCGATAAAGGGCTTTGTCTGCAAGATCAATGAGGTCTTTGGGGTTAGTACTTAGATGTGGATACAGGCAAGCAACACCAATACTAACACTGATGTCCAATTCAACCTTTTGAAAAATAAAACGCTCAGATTCAACACTGGAACGAATCGACTCGGCAATCAAACAAGCCTTTTTCAATGAGGTATCACTCAACAAAACAACAAATTCCTCGCCACCAAAACGTGCAATCAAATCCGTTCTCCGGCGTACAGTTTTGTGTATCGTATTTGCGATATGAGCGAGACACTCATCACCAATTAAATGACCATAATTATCATTTATTTTCTTAAAGTAATCGATATCAATTAGTAACAGTGATTGTTGTTCTCCGCTTCTGATTGCAGCGTTCCATTGGAATTCAAATGCAGTATTAAAATGTCCTCGGTTGTAAATATGAGTAAGTGGATCTATCTTATTAAGTTGCTCCAAATCTTGTCGCTGGCTCTCCAGTTGGAACTCAATTTTAAATGCTCTTATATATTCCTGATGAGTTTTTTTTCCAAGTAGTAATAGATACAAGAGATATAAAATTAAGAGTACGGTTATTGAGATACTCTGTAAAACGACAAGCCCGGCAATTATACCAGGCACAAGTAATGCACAAATCGCAATATTTGCAATCCATAACCTTGGGTGAAGTGTTGTCATTATAGCGCTGCAAATACCACTGACCACAAGCACAAGTGATAATCTCAAAGGCTCCATTTCTACTTTAACCAGAGCGAGTGCAAAAAGTGCCCCCCAAATAACCGCTTGTAAAAATATGAGTATTGCAAAAACAAATAACCAGTTGCAGGCTGATCGTTGATAAAAACTGTCACTTGTTACCTTATGTAAATAGCGCAGCAAACTCAATCCTAATAACGCCCCTGCGGCTCCCCAGCAAAGTAATGGTTCAGTCTGATGATACCCGCTCGGCAAAAATACCACAGGCCATAACAGCGGATATAGCAGCATTCCTGGTATCGTTCTCACCAATAAATCCATATCGATTCTTTTTTCTAACGATGCCAGCTTCTTGTCGATTTGATTCACCTTCACTTAGTTTTACCAAGAAACCAGTAATGGTCTGTCTATTGGTCTTATAAAAATTAGTCAGAGTTATCATTTAAAACTGTAAATCATGGTTTCTAAAACTTTTTAGCAGAGCGCCAACCAGTAGAAAATACTTTCTATTAATGTAAAATTTTAACTAAAATGGATAACCTCACTATGTAATAATAGTATACATGGGTAAACTTGATGTTATTTCTGAGAACAATCTCCGACTCTGTTATAAGATTTGGTTTATATTAGAAGTTATTCATCAACACTGGTGACTAGTTTGGTTCTCAGCTCTGAAGACTAATCATTATCGCCAATGCGTATAATATTAGAAAGCAGCTTAAAAAGGTTTCAATAGGAATGTCTCCAATCAATACATTGCAATCTCTGGAATTGATTCTGGAAGACGTTTCGGCTGAAATAAACCTATCAATCAATGCCTTAGACAGCTATGCACATGCCCCGGACAAACCCCGGAAGCTCGATAAAAGCTTGAGTCACATGGGGCGATTAAAAGGGATATTCACCCTGCTTGAAATGCCCGGAGCACAACGCTTACTAGTTGACGCGATAGCAGTTATCAAAGGTCTGGCTAAACGCAGAAACCAGCGACCATTACTGGAAGCGGTATCCATCTCTCTTGCTTCCTTAATGCGCTACATTGAACATGTTAGTCATAAAGATGTTGCGATTCCTCAACTCTTGCTCCCATCGATTAACGAGCTACGGTCAGTAGTCAAGGCTCCCCAGCTTAGCGAAGCAACATTTTTTGAGTGTGACCCGACTCTTCAAAGAGAAAATAAACCACCCGCTTTTTTAACAACTGATGAAAGCGCTGCCAAGTCCCGTTATTTTCGAAAAATGTTTCAGATTGGACTTATTGAAGTGATCCGTAATACTAACCGCTCGGGCGGGCTAAACATGATGCAAAAAGCCCTACAGAAGCTGGATGATGAATGTCCACGCCCCAATAGCCCCAATTTATGGTGGATTGGGAGTACTATGCTGGAGGGGTTTATAAGTCAACAACTAGCACTAACACATTCCCGTCTTAAGATTCTCTCCAGACTTGATAGACAAATTCGTAAAGTCGAAAATAAAAAGGAAGATATGTTAGACAGCAATCGGCGAGATACTCACCTGTTGACCCATGAAATGCTCTATC
>CBDUHU010000403.1:0-4289 GCA_965366725.1 uncultured Kangiellaceae bacterium | reverse complement strand
GGCTTTTGTATTCAATCATTGTATTTACTGCTGGAATTATCTCAGTAAAAAAGCTAACAATTATTTTCGTTAAATACTGATTGATAATTGGTGCAATAAACGAATGCGACTGAAGCTCTCGTTAACAACTAGTTTTTAACCTGTAACATAAACTCTGCAGCTGCCATTCTTACTTCAGGAGAAAGGTAGTCTTGTGGTGGCATTTCAGGATAATCTTCTCGCTTTTTTACCGGGCGATTGATGTAATCGGCTATACCTTCTGGGTTATCCATATAAAGTGCCTGAATAACTTGAGTTGGCGGTCCAACCATCTTGACATTATAGGCATGACAACCGGCACAAATGCCGTAATAAGCAAGTTTGCCTCTTTCTTCAACAGTAATTTCACGGGCTTCTACCGGCTTTTCAAGAAGATAGGTTTTAGTATCATAAGTGGATTGAAATCCGCAGGTGCCAAATGAATCAATGCCAAACGTCAGATATTTCTCACGGTTTAATATACAGCTATCTTTGCTCTCACCGACTCGAATAATATCAGGTCCTCTGTTTGAAAGTTTTGTTAACATTAATGCTTTAACTTCATCAACTGGATTATTGCCGTTATTAAACATCACATTTTCAAGGATCGCTATTCTATCTGAGTTTGGATCTGCACCAGGATCTAATGTGAGATTAGCAGCGTGACCATGATCGGTAATAATAATTCCAGCGTTATCATTACCGGTAATCACATTATTTTGCAGGGTGACTTCATCACCGGCCATAATCAGAATACCTGTGCCTTTGGGTATTCCTGCGACAATAGAACCGGGAGCGCCAAAATTTTCGATATTATTATTCACCACAAAGTTATCTCGAATAATAACATCGTAAGTGGTTTTTATTGGTAGACCTGGTGTAATGAAAACAAGTATGCCACCAGTGTTATCATGGGCATAGTTGTTTTCTACAATAGCGTGCCGTGAATTTTCGATTTCAATTCCGGCTACATTGGCAAATACTTCGTTATGTGCGACATGAATGTTGTCACACATACCAACATAAATTGCGGCGTCTTCTATTCCGGATAAAACGTTGTACTCGATAATGCCATTTTTGCCAAATTCCGGAAAAATACCGTACACGCCAGTGTCAATAATCATATTATTACGAATAATAAAATTGTTTCCTGCCTGACCCATAACCCCATTACCCTTATAATGAGTAATAACAAAATTTTCCACGGTAAAGTTATTTCCGGAATATAAAATAGCGTCGTTTAATTTGTGCTCGCCCTCCATAACGGGCCATTCGCCATCGATAATGACACCACTCAGGGTGATATTATCTTTGTCAATATAAACCGTTTCTTTATAAACGCCGGGCCTTACTTGAATGTTATCTCCTGGCTGTGCATTATTGATCGCTTTTTGAATTGATTCTCCATTATTCACAACCAGAGTCTGACCTTGAAAGTCAGGTCGCTCAATGGTTGAAACCTGACCATATTTTATTGGTGAAGATGTTGTGTTGGATTGATATTTGTCGGCTGAACCTATGATCGTAGAAGAGCCATCGAAATTTACGACTCCAACTAAATAGCCCACTAATAATGCAGCGGTTATCCCGGTATAAAGCTTCCACTGTTTTTGTTGGCTCATCGAGCTTCTCCTAATCTAGAAGTTATTTTATGATTGATTTGAGTATTAAAGGATTTGGTAGTCCCGAAGGTAATTGCTGAGGAACTACAGGCTTAAAAGATTCGTCGGTTAAAGTATGCAGAAAGTCAACGATTCTATCTATTTCATGGTCTGATAAATCAGGTTCCCAGATATGCCAGTGGAGTAGTAGTTTTTCACCTTCAGGCACTGCATGTCCGCGTCCTTTGGTGTAGAACTCGACAGCTTCCCGTAGATCTTTAAATCTGCCTGAATGCATATAGGGGGCTGTTTTAGTGATATTTCGTAAGGACGGCACCTTAAATCCGCCACGAAGATCTGGATTATTAAAGGTTTTTTCAGCGCCGATATCTAATGCTCTGCCGTCAGGTTCCGGGGTGCCGAGAACCGCTATTTGCTGATTGGTAAACAGTGGAGGCGTATGGCATTCTGCACAACGAGCAACAAAAGAACGAAATATATTCATTCCTTCTATTTCTTTGTCTGTAAGTGCCTGATGATAACCATGAGCGTAATGATCATAGCGACTATTTAAACTAATCAGCGAGGATTCGAATGCAGCAATGGCAGTATAAATCTGTGATAATTCGATCTGGGTACTTGTTGGAAAGGCTTGTTTGAATAGTTGTTTGTAATTTGCAATTGCGCGTAAATCAGTTAACAACTTTTGCGGAGAATTAGCCATCTCTTTATCTGAGTACAAAGGACCTTCCATTTGATCCTCCAATGTTTGTGAGCGTGAATCCCAGAAAAACTGATTGAGAAATGCGACATTCCACAGAGTTGGAGAGGCCCTACCAACATCAACCCCCTGAAAGCCAACAGCACGAGCATTGTTATCACTGAAACCTTTCTCTGGTTGATGACAGCTGGCACACGACTGCTGGTGATCGACAGATAAAATGGGGTCGAAAAACAGGTAACGACCTAAATCTATTTGTTGGGGAGAAAACCCGTCTCGCGGTTTTGGTAATGCTGTCTTCAGACCTCCGACGCCCTTGTTGTATAGCGAATCATATTGTTGATAGAGGGATCTGAATGCACATTTCTGGTTAACTTTTTCGAAACCGGGAGGACAATATGTAGAGAGCTTAAAGTCGGTGATATTGGGTTGAGAATCCACTACGACTGGGTTGTTATCACTATTGACTGAGAAATTTATCAGCATCAGGATAGCAAAGAATAGTCCGCTCAACCGGCTAGAATTATGGTTCATCTGTTTTTGCATTCAGGTTTAATTGTCAGTTTACAAAGTTGATATATAGGCAATGACATTTTCTCTTGCCGCTGCATTGGGTAAAGTTTTGGCCATCATTGCCATTTGTTTTCCATATTTATCTGAGGCATGTGCGCCTCTAATATCCTGACTAAAGAATTCAAGTTGTTGAATTAAATACTGACTATTCAAGCTTGTCAGTCCCGGCGCATTGAGTGCCTGATTTCCCTGTGCATTGTTACCATGACAAGCAGCACAATTAGACAAATAGGTCTTTTTGCCACTTTCAATATCAGCATTACCCATTGCTGGAAAATCGACTACAGGCAAGTTGGAAATATAAACTGAAAGTGCCGATATTTGTTGATCTGATAAAGCTGAAGCAATTGATTTCATTTGCTGTCCACCGACATCTCTGGAGTCAGTACCACGTACTCCATTTTTAAAATTAAGTAGTTGGCGTTCTATATACCAGTCTTCGAGTCCACTGATTGTTGGTGTCACTATTACCTGTTTATCCAGTGTTTTGGGTTCATGACAACTTACACATGTTTGGTAAATGTTTGCATTACTATTACTTGCAATGACAACTGCATTGAATGTAGCGAGCAACAACATCAGGCTATAATTGAAAAATAGACGCATAAAGAAACCTTTATTTTAACCAATATCACTAAATGGTACGAAGGTACCATCTAGAGTGTATATTGACCTGAATTTAATGAATTTGCAAGTGTTGTTCATCAGGACAAATAAGCATAAAGATAGCTTGCTATCTATTTTTTGATAAAACAGATAACGCTAGATATTTTGCACTGTGGTTTTATCGGTTTTATTCGTTGAATTATCTATGAGATACTTGGATAGATCGAGAATGTTTTCCCGTTGAACTCACCTTGATAGTTCGCCCAAAGCAGCATTTCCCAACTTATTGGGTTGATTAATCTATTTAAAAAACTTCAAACGAGAGATATTAGTAATTTGAACCAGTTTTATTCATATGATAATGGAGCAATGTCTCAAGTTATCCGGTTAAAAATTTATCTTATATTGGTTATTAAGTTGTTCTTTTCATCATTTGCTGAGGGCTCCACACCACTTTTTGAACAGCTTACGAGAGAAAATGGTCTTTCACATGCAGATGTGCTCTCAATCAAACAAGATAGTCAGGGATTTATGTGGTTTGGCACGATGGATGGATTAAACCGGTTTGATGGTTATGAATTTAAAACTTTCAGGCATCAATCAAATAAACCACAGTCAATATCCAGCAACATTATAACAGCAATATTTGAAGACAGTCAGGAGGTTCTTTGGATAGGAACACAAAATGGACTAAACCGGTTTAATCGCGAACAGGAGACATTTGAGCGATTTGGTTACTATCCCAATAAAACAACGGGACTCAGTGACGA
>CBDUHU010000402.1:0-4300 GCA_965366725.1 uncultured Kangiellaceae bacterium | reverse complement strand
TAACTTGTTCCAATCCTTCATCATATTGAATGAGGGAGTCATGTTTAGATTGAATATCCCTACTATATTTTTACTAATTGGATTGCTAAGGATTGGCGAGCCTTTGATAAATAATCCCGTATTGACCGGAAGTTGATCGGAGTTTGAAACTAAACGCAATGTTTTATTGCGTAATTTTAGGTAAATTAAGATGAGCGAGAATTTCGCAGAATTATTTGAACAGAGTTTAAATGAAGTTGAAATGCGTCCAGGTGCCATTGTTAAGGGTGTCGTGGTTGCAATTGACAGTGAAACAGTCACCGTGAATGCTGGCCTTAAATCTGAAGGTGTTATTGCATTATCACAATTCTTAAATGAGAGTGGCGAAGTAGAAGTTAGTGTCGGTGATGAAGTTGATGTTGCGTTAGATGCCATTGAAGATGGTTTTGGTGCAACTCAGCTTTCGAGAGAAAAAGCGAAGCGATTTGCAACCTGGTTAGAGTTGGAAAAAGCCTGTGAAGCTAGCGAAACTGTTATCGGTATTATTACTGGTAAAGTTAAAGGTGGTTTTACTGTTGAAATTAAAGACGTTCGAGCATTCCTTCCTGGTTCATTGGTTGATGTACGTCCTGTTCGCGATACTACTCATCTTGAAGGTAAAGATCTAGAGTTTAAAGTTATCAAGCTCGATCAAAAGCGCAACAATGTTGTTGTTTCAAGAAGAAGCGTAATTGAAGCTGAAAGTTCAGCAGAAAGAGAAGAATTACTTGCCCGTCTTGAAGAAGGTGCACAAGCGAAAGGTATTGTTAAGAATTTAACTGATTACGGTGCTTTCGTTGATTTAGGTGGTCTTGACGGATTACTTCATATCACAGATATGGCCTGGAAACGTGTTAAGCACCCATCTGAAGTAGTTCAGGTTGGTGACGAAATTGATGTTAAGGTTCTTAAGTATGATCGTGAGCGCCAGCGTGTATCATTAGGTATGAAACAGCTTGGTGAAGATCCATGGGCTGATTTAGCGCGTAGATACCCAGAAGGAGCACGTCTGTTCGGTCGAGTAACTAACTTAACTGATTACGGTTGTTTTGTTGAAATTGAAGAAGGTGTTGAAGGTCTGGTACACGTTTCTGAAATGGATTGGACAAATAAGAATATCCACCCAAGCAAAATCATTAACTTAGGTGATGAAGTAGAAGTTATGGTACTTGATATCGATGAAGAACGTCGTCGTATCTCTTTGGGTCTGAAGCAGTGTGTTGCTAACCCTTGGACTGAATTTGCAAGCAAATTCAACAAGAACGATAAAGTGACTGGTAAGATCAAATCGATTACTGATTTTGGTATCTTCATCGGATTAGACGGTGGAATTGATGGTCTTGTTCATTTATCTGATATTGCCTGGACTGCGACTGGTGAAGAAGCTGTTCGTGATTACAATAAAGGTGATGAAGTTGAAGCGGTTGTTCTTTCTGTCGATGCAGAAAGAGAGCGTATCTCTTTAGGAATTAAGCAAGTAGACTCTGATCCGTTTGCACAGTTCCTGGCTGATAACAGAAAAGGCACTATTGTGACAGGTACAGTGACTGAAGCTGACGCTCGTGGCGTTAAAATCTCATTGTCAGACAATGTAGAAGACTACCTACGTGCTTCTGAAATCAGCGATGAAGAAAGAGTTGATGATGCCTCTAAGCACTTCAGTGTTGGTGATACTGTTGAATCCAAGTTCACAGCTGTTGATAAAAAGAATCGAGTGATTACTTTATCAATTAAAGCCAAGAACAAACAGGAAGAAGCAAGTGCTATTGCTGAATATAGTAAAGATGCAGAGGAATCTGCACCAGCTACTTTAGGTGATCTTCTTAAAGAACAGTTAGACCGCGATTAATCACTTCTGATTAATTTGACTAAATGCCCATAATCTATTGATTTTGGGCATTTTTTTTTGCTTTTTGTGAATAAATTGTCTATTGTATGGTTTATTGATTAAGTGTCTAGTTAGAGTATAAGGATGGGTTGATGACGAAATCCGAGTTAATTGAAAGATTGGCGGCACGCCAGACTCAGTTGTCGTTAAAAGACGTTGAATTAGTTGTAAAGAATTTATTAGAACATATGGCACAATCGCTCGCGCAAGGCGAAAGGATAGAGATCAGAGGATTTGGTAGCTTTTCTTTACATTATCGGGCGCCTAGAATAGGCCGTAATCCAAAAACTGGGCAGTCTGTCGAGTTAGAAGGAAAATATGTTCCGCACTTTAAACCTGGTAAAGAGCTCAGGGATAAGGTTAATGCGAGTATTCAGTTTGATTAACTGATAATTTATTTTGTAAATTGAAAAGCATATCATTGATATGCTTTTTTTTTGTGAGACTTTCGGCTAATTTCGTTACTATAAAGGTCTATTTGTATTAGACTGCGCTAGAACTGAAATAGCTTATTCAAAAGGGGCTCTGGGTGAGAAACTTAATAACAACTATATTGTTTTTGTTGTTTTTTGTCGTATCAGCATTATTTTTTGCGCAAAATGACTCGCTTGTGGTAATCAACTACTTTAATGGACAACTCAACTGGCAATTAAACTGGGTAATGGTTTTATGTTTACTGGTTGGATTTTTCCTCGGAATAGGGTCAATTGTTGGAAATTTATTAAAGACCAGGTTTTTGCTTAAACAGGCTAGAAACAGGCTTGCACGACATGAGAAGGAATTAAATAGTTTGCGGGCATTACCGATCAAAGATGATTATTAATTATTAAGGAAAATATCAGCTTTTATGTTAGAAGGTCTTTTTATTATTGGCGCTTTGTTACCTGTCGCATGGTATTTTGGATATTCCAACGGCAAGTCTGTAGCAAAGACAAAGTCTATGAGCAAACGGGAGGGCCTATCTCGACAGTACTTTACTGGCCTTAATTATGTGCTCAATGAGGAATCTGATAAAGCTATTGATACCTTTGTTAATATGCTTGAGGTTGACTCAGAAACCGTTGAAACTCATCTGGCCCTGGGAAACTTATTTCGCCGGCGTGGTGAAGTCGATAGGGCAATAAGAATTCATCAAAACCTGATAGCCAGGCCTTCTCTTAGTTCAGTTAATCGTAAGACTTCATTAATGGAGTTAGGTTATGACTATATGGCCGCCGGGTTACTTGATCGTGCTGAAAATATATTTAAAGAACTGATCCATGATCAAGTTCACAATCAGGCAAGCCTGAAACAACTATTGATGATCTACCAGCAGACCAAAGATTGGCAAAATGCCATAAAAATCTGTGAAAAGCTTCAACAGGGAGCTTCCCCCAGCCTTAAAAATGAAATTGCTCATTTTTATTGCGAACTGGCAGAGAATAAAATCGACAGCAAATTGTCCAAAGAAGCGCTGGTTTATGTAAAGAAGGCGCTGCTTGTTGATCCTGGCAGCGTCAGGGCAACTTTGTTAAGTGCTGACATAGATTACTCATTTGGTCGTTATAAACGGGCAATTAAAACCTATAGAGAGCTGGTTCGTCAGGATATTGAGTTGTTACCTGAAGCTCTGGATAAGATAAGAGCAAGCTTTGTTCAGCTGAATGACACTAGTGGCTTGATGCTATTTCTAGAGTCTGCAATAGAAAAAGGTGCGGGTGTTTCTACTATATTAGCCTATGCTGATGAGATTCAGGCTAATCAGGGTGATCATGCTGTGGCAAAATATATTGCCCATCAAATGGTTAAGCATCCATCGGTAAAAGGATTGCTTAAATTAATCGATGTGCATCTTAAGCATGCCAATGATAGCGCCCGTCCAAGTCTGATCATGTTAAAAGATGTGGTGTCAGAACTATTAAAAAATAAACCTATATACCACTGTAATCACTGTGGTTTTGATTCAAAAACACTGTTCTGGCAATGTCCGGGATGTAAGTCCTGGGGGAGCGTTAAGCCAATTCAGGGGATAGAAGGAGAATAATTGTCGTAATGAATTCAGTAGATTTTGATAGCAAAATAATTGTTGCATTAGATTTTGACGATCTGGAAAAGGCTAAATCATTTGTCGAACAACTTGACCCGAAGTTGTGCAAGCTTAAAGTCGGTAAAGAAATGTGTACTTTGTTTGGACCGGACTGGGTTCGTTATTTAGTTAACAAAGACTTCAAAGTTTTTCTTGATTTGAAATTCCATGATATCCCCAATACTGTGGCTAAGGCTTGTAGAGCGGCCGCTGAATTGGGTGTCTGGATGACTAATGTTCACGCAAGTGGAGGGAGTAAGATGATGGCTGCTGCTGCTCAGGCTATTGCTGAGTATGGTGAGGACCGTCCACTTTTAACAGGGGTAACC
>CBDUHU010000401.1:0-4310 GCA_965366725.1 uncultured Kangiellaceae bacterium | reverse complement strand
TTTAGATGTTAAGCGTATTATCAATGAGCCGACTGCTGCTGCATTAGCTTATGGTCTTGATAAAGGTAAAGGCGATAGAACGATTGCTGTTTATGATCTTGGTGGTGGTACTTTTGATATTTCGGTTATTGAAATTGCGGAAGTTGAAGGTGAGCACACCTTTGAAGTATTAGCCACTAATGGCGATACATTCCTCGGTGGTGAAGATTTCGATATGCGCGTTATTGAATATCTGGTTGCTGAATTTAAGAAAGAAGCTGGAATTGACCTTCATAATGATCCTCTAGCTCTTCAACGTTTAAAAGAAGCTGGTGAGAAAGCAAAAGTTGAGTTGTCTTCGAGTACTCAAACTGATGTCAATTTACCTTATATTACAGCTGATGCAACAGGTCCTAAGCACCTTAATATAAAGCTAACTCGTGCAAAGCTGGAATCATTGGTTGAAGATTTAGTTGAACGCACATTAGAACCACTTAAGGTTGCGATCAAAGATGCTGGATTGAATGTTTCTGATATTGACGATGTAATTCTGGTTGGTGGTCAAACTCGGATGCCTAAAGTGCAGGAAGCTGTTACTGAATTTTTTGGTAAAGAGCCACGTAAAGACGTTAACCCTGACGAAGCAGTAGCAATGGGTGCTGCAATTCAAGGTGCTGTATTAGCTGGTGATGTGACTGATGTATTGTTATTAGATGTTACTCCTTTATCCCTGGGTATTGAGACTATGGGTGGAGTGATGACTAACTTAATTGACAAGAACACGACTATCCCGACAAAAGCTAATCAGGTTTTCTCTACTGCTGAAGATAATCAGACAGCTGTAACTGTTCACGTCTTGCAGGGTGAGCGTAAGATGGCTTCACAGAATAAGTCTTTAGGTAAATTTGATTTACAGGATATTCCACCAGCACAACGTGGAATGCCACAAATTGAAGTAAATTTTGATATTGATGCTAACGGTATACTTAATGTTACTGCCAAAGATAAGGCGACTGGTAAAGAACAATCAATCGTGATTAAAGCTTCTTCTGGCTTATCTGATGATGAGATTGAGCAAATGGTACGCGATGCAGAAGCTCATGCTGAAGATGATAAAAAGTTTCAGGAGCTTATTGAAGCACGTAACCAGGCTGACGGGTTAATTCATGCGACTAAGAAGACAATGGATGATGAAAAAGTTACCTTTGAAGATGGAGAAAAGGAAGCAATTGAAGCTGCCATTAAAGAACTTGAAGAAGCGATTAAAGGTGACGATAAAGAAGCAATTACCGCGAAGACTGAAACTTTAACTAAAGCTTCTCAGAAAATGGCTGAAAGAATGTATGCGCAGGCACAATCTGAAGCGCAACAGGCACAACCAGAAGGAGCACCTGCGGGAGAAGAAGCTAGTGCAAATTCTAGTGATGATGTTGTTGATGCTGAGTTTGAAGAAGTTAAAGACGATAAGAAGTAATAAATAGCGGAGTGTTTTGGCACTCCCCTATTGAACAAGTTGTCACTGCGCGGGGAGTTCCCCGCGTTGTTGTATCTAAAATAACAGTTGTTTTAAAGTTCCGGTGCCAATGATTATTGGCTGTATAGGGTAAAACGCAAAGAGAATAGATATGTCTAAAAGAGACTATTATGAGATTTTAGGTGTCGATAAAGGCGCTACAGCACAAGAGCTTAAAAAGGCTTATCGCCGACTTGCGATGAAATATCACCCTGACCGTAATCCTGACTCAAATGAAGCTGAGGAGAAATTTAAAGAAGCAAAAGAAGCTTATGAAATTCTTGCTGATGGCCAAAAACGTCAAGCTTATGATCAGTATGGTCATGCCGGTGTTGACCCAAGCCAGGGTGGATTCCATGGTCAGGGTGGAGAAAACTTTAGCGACATTTTCGGTGATGTGTTTGGTGATATTTTTGGCGGTGGTCGTCGAGGTGGTGGCGGTGGTCGTCAACGTCAGAGACGTGGTGCCGATTTGCAATATAACCTTGAATTAACGCTTGAAGATGCGGTTAAAGGAATTAAGAAACAGCTTAAAATTCCAACCTATGTTAGCTGTGAACCCTGTGATGGCAGTGGTGCTAAAAAAGGATCTTCAGCAGCTACTTGTGATACCTGTAAAGGGGCTGGTCAAGTTAGAATGCAACAAGGTTTTTTCTCTGTTCAACAAACTTGCCCAAATTGTCATGGCCAGGGAACTGTGATCAAAGATCCCTGCTCTTCATGTAGTGGCCAGGGTCGGGTTCGTAAAGAGAAGACGCTTTCGGTTAAGATTCCTGCGGGGGTTGATACTGGAGATAGAATTCGTTTAACTGGTGAAGGTGAAGCTGGCGGGCCAGGAGCGGTTGCCGGAGATTTGTATGTTCAGGTTCATGTGAAAGAGCATTCAATCTTTGTGAGAGATGGTGATAGTCTTTACTGTGAAATGCCGATTAGCTTCGTTACTGCCTGCTTAGGTGGTGAGTTGGAAGTACCAACACTTGATGGCAAAGTGAAACTAAAGATCCCGGAAGAAACTCAGACCGGCCGCATGTTCAGGTTACGCGGTAAAGGTATCACACCAATGAGAGGTGGTATGAAGGGTGATCTTATGTGTCGTGTCATCGTTGAAACCCCAGTTAAACTTAACAAAGAACAAAAGAAAATGTTACAGGATTTTGATGCTTATCTTGCAGGAAGTAAAAAGCAACATTCGCCTAAGTCTAGTAATTGGTGGGAAGGTGTTAAGGATTTTTGGGATGAAATGACAAATTAGTCATACCTTTTTAAACTCATCTAAATCGGGCAAAATTGCTGTTGAATAAGTAATTTTGTCCGATAAAAATTCCCTGACAGACTGATTTTATCTGCCAATCCTCCTAAAATCTCTTTTTAGGTTTGGTAATTCTATACACTTATTTATTATCAAGCTTTCTTAATCCGCTAAAGGCCTATCTTATTACGTCGGTATTATGTAGTTGTGCGTTGAATCTATTGGAAATATGGTGTAGTTTAAATTCAAGTCTGAGAGTCATCAAATAATATTAAATGGATATATCGAATGTTTCCCGGTCAATATAATCCTGATCTGGTTTATTGAGTTGAGAATAGTTGTTTAATCGGCGCAGTCTTAGAGCATGGAAGACGAAATGTATCTCTAACCGTTATTATTTTGTTAATTGGAATAATACAAAGAATAAAAGAAATATTATCAGTAGTTTATTTTAACTAAATGACAATAGTGATGACAGATAAATTGAACCTTTCAGATGATCTTGATGATTTAAAAACTAAGGTGAGTTTTCCTGAAAGTATTTCCAATACAAAATTTGGCTGTTTCCCTATTGCTGTTGATCAACGCTTTGAGTATATACGTGACTTAGGTGCTGGTAGTGGCGGACGGGTTTGCCTGGCTTATGATCAAAAACTACAAAGAAAAGTCGCACTAAAATTTTTACTTGCTGAAAACAAGGTCAGTACACAAGTTTTATTGCAAGAGGCCAGAGCTCAAGCGCAAGTAATCCATGAAAACATCTGCCAAATTTATGAAGTTATTGAGTCAAATACCCATATTTTTCTGGTAATGCAATATATTGATGGTGAACCGCTTAATAAACTATCAAGCCAGCTTAATCTTGAACAAAAATTGTTAATTATTGAAAAAATATTGAGAGGGTTACATCAGGCTCACATTCAGGGATTAATGCATCGAGACTTAAAACCTTCAAATATATTGGTTGAAGTATCAGAGCATGGAGAGTTTAAACCCTATTTAATTGATTTTGGCCTGGCTCATCGGGATCGCCATGGTAGCCAGTTGAGTGACTGTGCAGGACTGGGAACTCCTCACTATATGGCACCAGAGCAGTCTTTGCTTAATGCCAATCAGATAGATCGTCGAGCCGATATTTATAGCATTGGCGCAACATTGTTTCATCTAATCTATAACCAATTACCTAAAAGAATCGAAAAATCTGACGATTATCAATTCGAAAAAATAGAAGATTATGCAACTTCACCGCTGTGTGATTTTACCCGTAATATTCCTGCTGATTTACAGACTATGATCCTCAAATGCTTGAGTGTAAATCCAAATAAGAGATATCCATCAGCCAGAGTTCTAGCAGAAGAGATTGTTTTTTACCGCAACGGTGATCCTATTAAGGCACATCAAGGGCGAATTTACCGGTTGAGAAAAATAATTAGGAAGCATCGTATGCTTGTTTTTTTATTTTCGGTAATTTTCTTAACGATATGTACAAGTGGTGGTTGGTTTATTTATCAGAGTTATCAGCAAAAAATTCGTGAGCAAATGATTCAGGAATTTTCTGCGAAAGTTGAA
>CBDUHU010000400.1:0-4311 GCA_965366725.1 uncultured Kangiellaceae bacterium | reverse complement strand
ATCGGCTTTTCTAAGCAGCGACTCGGCATCCATTCCATCATCTGGATAAATTGCAATGCCAATACTAGCGCTACAGTGTAATGATATTCCTGGTAATTGATAGGGGTGTTGCATTGAACGTAGTACTTTTTCGGTAACCTGGATTAGGTCATCAAACTTTTTTATATCCGTAATAATCGCTCCAAATTCGTCACCGCTAAGACGCGACACTGTATCTGATTCTCGTAAACATGACTTTATTCTATTTGCAGCCTCTATCAATAATTTGTCTCCCACAAGATGACCATGGTTATCATTGACCGGCTTAAAACGATCGAGATCAATAAATAATACTGCTATCTTTAGTTGGTTTCTCTTAGCCTGAGATATAGACTTCTTTAGCCGGTCATTAAACAGTAATCGATTAGGCAGGTTAGTTAAGGAGTCATAGGTCGCCTGGTGTTGTATTAGCTTTGCACTCCTGACTTTATCAGTAATATCCTGCATCGTTCCGGTCACATATTCTGACTCAGTTGAATCATGAGATGGAATAGAAATAATTCTGAGCCAGGTTTCTTTGTCTAAATTAGTTCTCAGGTCAATATCAAATGGTTTATCCTGCTTAATAGCCTGTTGAATAAAATCTTTCCAGATAGAAAAATCATGAGAGAAGAAAAAAACATTCAAATCTTCCAGTGATTCAGGACGATAGTCCGGGGATTTGTTGAGTAATATGGAAGACTGCTTTGACCATTGTATAAAGTTCAGGTTTACATCTAGTTTCCATCCTCCTATCTTAGCGACACTACCAACATTTTCCAGCAGTTTCTGATTGTTCAGTATTTCAGTTTCCAGTGCTAACTTTTCATTTTCCTGTTTGAAACGGAATAATACAAATGAGCACATAATAAAAGTGGTTATAATGGTGATTAGCCTAACGGTTAATATGTTAGTGGAAATGTTCTGTGACTGATAACCGGGCACAATCGCCAACCTCCAGCTTCCCTCACCGACACCAATTGCAGTTTGCAACCTGTTTTTATCCTTAAAAACAGCGTTGTCACCAAAAAAGACTGGTCCTTGATTTCCAAGAGCATCATAACTTCTTATTGCCAGTTTAATTTTTTTATTAGCAAACAACCCAGATTGACGATAGAGAGTATTTGCATCGATAGGCGCGGATATAATTCCCCATAATTTTCTATCTGAATCATTTCCTGTAAAAATTGGGGCTCGGCCGATAAATGCAACGCCACCTTGTACCAGATTAATCGGACCAACAATCTGAAGTTGGCCGGTGTTAACCGTTTGCATCACCATATCTCTTTGTGCTTTATTCTTTCGGTAATCCAGACCGATGACTTTTTCATTGCCTTTTAAAGGATAGACATAGTTGACAATAAGGTCCTTTGCTGCGGCGAAATTAATCAATAAAGGGTCTTTTTTAAATATTTCCTGTGCATAGTTTTTAAAGTTATCATAAGTAAGATTTGGCTCTGCTGATATATAAGCGGCAAAGCCCGAGAGCATTGAAATATTGGTTTGCAGGGTTCCTTCAAGTTTTGCACTAATTGATGTTAATTGACTAAATAGATCCAGTTTGTTTTGTTGGGCACTTTCAATTTCCAGGCTGGTTTCAATTTGATACTCGATAACAAAACTAACCAATACAATTAAAAGTAAGGTAATTAGCAATTTTCGCTTATACCAGAAAGCAAAAATTATTGGGAAGAATATGATGGTGCTCAGGAATATTGCTGTGCTTGACATAAGACCTTGCGGCTTTGTTCCTGGTTGATAAAAAAAACGCGTTTCATCAAGATGAGAATGAATTATGCCGAGTGAGCGGATCCGTTCATTCATCGCATACCACCGCTCCTGGTTAATATTCCCCAACTCGATTTGTGGGTATAGTATCAGCGAGTCTATTATTTCTGAGAATGTCAGGTTGTATTGATAAATATCTTTATATTTTATCTGATGCCTGGGAAGTTCTTGTGAAATCCGATTGGCAATTTCTTCTTTATTTTCGAGGGCATATTTCCAGCCTTTTAAACTGGCATTAACAAATTTTTCAACGATAGCAGGATTGCTTCTGGCAAAACTTGATGATGTATACAATGTATCTCCGTAGAAATTAATTCCAAAGTCTTGTAATTTCAGATTATTTAGCTGTACTCCTAACTCTTTAGCTTGAATTTTAGCGGAGATATTGTAGGTGACAATAGCGTCAGCGTTACCATCTATCAATGTCTTAACGGTTACCGGATAGCTAACAAACTGGATTTGATTAATATCATAGCCTCTGGCCTTAAACAGAGCTTCTACTTCAATTCTTGTCGCGTCGTTTTCTGCAGCTGCAATACGTAACTTTGCAAGTTGAGATAAATTATTGATTGGAGTGGTTTTTAATGAAAAGATTCCGGTCGCACTTCGTTGAAAAATAGGGGCTAATACCATGAGATCCAGCCCTTTATCTTCGCCAATCAGGATATCTGCTACCCCAATTGCGAACTGTGCTTTATCAAACTTTATCTGATCAATCGGGTTTATGATCGTGCCGTCTGGGTTAGTTGCTGGTTTAATCTCAACAGCCAATCCAGCTTCATCATAATATCCTTGCCACTGGGCTGCGTAATACCCGGCAAACTGAAACTCATGTTCCCATTTTAATTGTAAAACGACTTTTTCTTTGGCAAAACTGGCTGTGATTAACGGAATTACCAGTGATAATCTGAGTAAAAATTTTATCATGGATAAAAGATTGAGCCGAGCAGGAGAATAGATTAAGTCTAGTTGATATTTTACGATTTTGTAGAGAAACTTATCGCTATTTGAGCCGGTATTTCAGAATCAACAATCGGACTTCAATTATTCAGTAGAATCTAATACTCGTAATTTGGTCTTGATAAACTCTTTGTGTGGTACAAAAAGCAGATCTGCTATCTTTCGGAGATAGTGTTCTTCATGGCTGTCTATTTTTCCGTCGGCAAGTGCAATTTGCCAAAGATTTTCGATGATTTGACATTTTTGAGGAAGTTGATAATGCTCGTTAATAAGGCTTGTAAATTGATAATAGTCAGTAGAGTTTTGCAATGATTCATTTGCCAGTTGACTGATCTCTGCTATTTCCTGTTGGCTTAGGCCAAGTCTTTCCTTCAGACTGACACTTAATTGGCGAATTTCGTCTTCTGTGACCTGATTATCCATACCGACCATTTCTAGCATTACTGCGGCGATAGCAAGGTTGAGAGAATGTTCCTGTTGCTCCTGGGTTGGGTTTTCCAAAACAATCAATTGTTCAAAAAATATTCGGATTTTTTTGATCATGATAAAGCTAGTATTTCCTGATGAGGGTTACTTTTCAGGCGAAGATTGCCTGACTAAAAGTATAGTTCACATTTACCACAACGATATCCTGAGCAGAAATATTCGTCAATAGCTGCTCTTTACTATTTTGTATCCGCGTTATGATGAATGACTATGTGACTCTAATTGAGCCAGACTGTTATTAGCAAAATCAAGGATTCCGCTACTCGGCTCTGCGGTATGGTTTAAGGTCTCAAGATAAAACTCCAGGCCTCCAATAATATCCGCAAAAAGTGCAACTGATTCCTGGGTTACCGGTGGAGAGTCTTTGGGTAAAATAGTCTTGATAAAGCCTTGACAACCTTCAATAATTGGCTCTGATTGGTCAATATTCAGCTGTCTAAATCCCTGATTTATTTTTTCCAATAACTCAGGTGCATGCTTCAATAGTTGTTTGTTTTGTTCGTTCTGATTAAAACTAATAAAATCGTTAATCAGTTGTTTTACCTGAGAGTGAGCTTTATGACAGACTTTGGTTAGCGAAGGAGAAAGTCTTTTTTTGCTTACCCCTTTCCCCGAATACTTCAATAAGTCACTTGATTCTACCGCATCATTGATGCTTTTTAATACAATAGAGAGGATATTAAAATCTTTTCTCAGCAATTTCTGACTGCCATTAATTGCTTTTTCCAGCATATCTATAGCAACATCAAGGCGTACAATATGCTCGTCAATTTTTAGCAGTCTTAACAGACTATTTAAATTACTCATCTGCTTTAAAGCTTGCTCAAGTTCTGACTGGGTGTAGGGATTTTCACTGGTATGTTGTATTAGTTTGCTAATCCCTTCAATTTCGTCAAACAGAGCATCGGCAATTGAGTGGTAATCCTGAGCGCTTGGTCCTCTTAGTTCTTTATGCTCCTGTTGCAGTATTTTATCTGTGACGGGGGATTCCGCTATTCCAAAGTGCGCCTTTAAAGATGCCACACTGGGTAAATCATTTTCACAAATCGATACCAGATA
>CBDUHU010000399.1:0-4315 GCA_965366725.1 uncultured Kangiellaceae bacterium | reverse complement strand
TCGATTCAGCCAGTACTATGGAGAACACAGCCGTGCGGCTGGCTCCCAGTGCTCTTCTTACTCCTACTTCTGGTGCACGTCGGAGGAATTTAGCGAGTAGTAAACCAATGGTATTGATCAAGCATACCGCCAAAAACATAAATGAAAGCCCAACCAGAATACTATTATCGTCAGAGACAACATTATTGTATTTCATCCATTGGACAACATTTTTGAGTACCGCAGACGCCTCTTCATGCTGGAAGCGACCAATTTTCTGTTGTTCGCTAATGTAACCGTATAACCATTCAAGGTAAGCTGTTTTACTTTGTTCATTATCAATTTCAACCCAATATTGATTCCACATTATTTCTGAACGTAATTTATCCTGATAGGTATCGACCTCTTCTGTCTTCCAGCCATTGTTGTTTCCCCAGCTTGGAAGCTCTTCAGTTGGTAACAGTGAGAAAGGAACGAAAATTAATTCGGCTTCACTAAAGTTTCCATTATTTAAATCATAGAATTTTGGGGTTGGTTGCCAATCATCAATAACACCAACAATGGTGTAATCATTTGAGTTGAGTTTTAGCTGACGACCAACACTATTGACACCTTGAAAAAGTCGGTCATTTAATGAACGTCCAATGACGACTACATTTTGTGGACTGGTATCAATACTTGCATCCCAGTGACTGCCGAAAATAAAGGGAATGTTGAACATCGAAAAAAATTGATGGTCAATAGCACGGGCAGACTCCAGAAAAGGTGTTTGTTCCTGATTTTGTGGGATCACTGAAAAACCGGTTAGCAAACTCCGTGTTTTTCTCAGCGGAATATCTGAGTTGTGGATGTTCATCACATCCTGATAAGTTAACTGTAAGGGGTATTGATCACTGGTGATTGGGTTAGATTGATTCTTACCATAGGTGAAAAGCTGAACATGGTACAGTTGCTTACTTTTCTCCGGTATCGGGTCTTTATCCATCAAGTAGTTTACCGTTAATACGGTCATACTGACCCCGATCCCAAGTCCAATCGCAACAATCATTAAGGCTGTCAACATTGGTGTTCGTTTGATACTAAGCCAGGAAAGTTTTAAATAGTAACTTAACATTCCAACCTCCTAAGCTTCTGCCATTGTTAAAACTGGTTGGAGATCCTGATAGTCGCTAACTTGCCCATCGACAATATGAATATTTCTTTGTGCTCGACGTGCGAGTTCTGGATCGTGTGTGACCATGATTATGGTTGTACCCTGTTGATTGATCTCTTCAAGAAGTTGCATTACCTGACGAGCCATCAAAGAATCAAGATTTCCTGTTGGTTCATCTGCGAGTAAAAATAGAGGGTTTCCAGCCAGCGCTCTGGCAATGGCAACTCTTTGTTGTTGTCCTCCAGAAAGCTGTGATGGTAAATGTTTCATTCTTGCTGATAAGCCAACTCTTTGTAGTGCGTTTTCTATTCGCGCTTTTCTTTCTTTTGCATTAAAGCCGCGATAACGTAGAGGTACATCAACATTATCAAACAGGTTCAGATCAGGAATTAAGTTAAAACTCTGAAATATAAATCCAATTTTTTCATTACGTAACTTTGAACGCTGGTTGTCATTGAGCAACCTGACATCCTGACCATCAAGAAAGTAATTGCCATCGTCAAAAGTTTCTAACATGCCTGTAATATTAAGGAAGGTTGTTTTTCCAGAACCTGAAGGGCCAGTTACCGCAACAAACTCTCCTTCATTAACCGTTAGACTAAAATCCCTTAAAGCATGAGTTTCTACTAAATCTGTACGAAATATCTTTTTAATATTATTCATTTTTAACATTTAAACTTTCCTCGGGTAATGCTGCTTAATTATGATAAAAAATTAATTCAGACTAAGTGTCTTTGCGTCCTTCACAAAGTCAGTGTTAGAAATAATGACCTGCTGGCCTTCATTAAGACCCGATAGTATTTCTATTTTTTCGATACTACGGCTACCAAGTGATACCTCGGTAAGAGCTGCGATTTGGTTTTCTACAACAAATACTTTCAGCCCTGCGTGGTGTTGTATAAAAGAGCCTCGGGGTAGATAAAGTACCGAATTCTTATGTTCAAGAATTACTCGACTTGAAACACGCTGATTTTGTTTAATTCCAGGTGGAGTCTCTGCGCTAAAGGCAACCCGGCCTTTCACGATATGCTCGTTTACTTCAGGGGAAATTGTAATAATGTTGGCACTATATTCTTTATTGTTGTATTCGACTTTGACCGGCATACCAATCCCCAGTGAGTCAGCATAGGATTCAGGAATATCTATTTCCACCTGAAAAGCTGACAAGTCGACGACGGTTAGGAGTGGTTGGTTGAGGGCCACGGCAGACTTTTGTTCAACAGACCAAGAACCGATAACTCCTGATACAGGTGCTGTGATATTGAGTTCTGAAACAAGTCTTTCAGTATTATCCAGCTGGAGTTGATATTGATTGACTTCAGATTCTCGGGTTTTAAGTTCAAACGCAAGGTTTTCTGTTTCCAGCTGTGCCTGTTCAACAGCAAAGTCGTACTTTAATTGTGAGCGTTTGAGTTCATCAACCGATTTTTCATAATCAAGCTGACTTAATGCTTGTATCTTTAATGAATGCTGCGCCCGACGTTGTTCTCGTTTTGCTGCTTCAAGTAGAACTTTTTCAAGTTGAATTTGTTGACGGCTCTTTATTGTTGCCTGCTTGCCTGTTATTGCCTGACGTTCCAGGGCAATTACCAGGCTCGCCAAATGGGCTTTTTCCTGAAGCAACCTATTGGATAGTGACGGACTATTGATCGTTGCAATTAAATCACCTTTGTTTACTAAATCACCCGGATTAACAATCAGGTTAACGGTGCCTTCGGTGGGCGCATAGAGTTTTGGACTGTTGGCAGCCACAATGTTTCCCTGCAATGCAATATCCCTGATAAAATCCCCCTTTGTTACGGTCGCTATTCGAACTCTGGTTCTATCAATATTCTTATCAATTGACGACCAGTTAATCAGCGTAGGGTATGCAAAAATTATTGTTATTCCACATATAGAGGCTATAAGCAGTAGTTTCAAAACGCTGCTTTTTTTTGATTGTCCGGTTAATATGACATCTTGTGAAGATGTGTCCTGTATCATTTAATGACCCTGTGAGAAATGCATATCTCAGACTTTGCAGAAAGCGTGCCATTTTAATGTGTTTTTTTAAGTTATTGATTTTATTTAATAAAAAGTTACCCTATTATTAGATGAATGCAATAATATCCTAACGGACAATGTCCGTCTGGAATTAATGGACACTATCGGACAGTGTTATTTAGGGCAAATTTAATGAAACCATCAAACTGCCAGAATTTGGTCGACTTGAGATAAAGCAGTGACCAGTCGGTTAATATCTTCGGACGTATTATATAGGCCTACAGAGGCTCTTATGCAGTGCTTGACACCTAATGCTGATAAACAAGGTTGGGCGCAATGATGACCAGCCCTGACTGCTACTTCCTTATCTGCCAGAATAGAAGCGATATCATGGGAATGATATTTTGCGTGGGTGATTGCTAATTGGCTTTGGCTATCCCGGTGGGAAATTATTCGATAGTCAAGATTTTCAAGTGAGTGTGTTAGTTGTTTAATTAGCTTTTTCTCATGACGTATGATGCGTTGGATATCTAGCTCGCTAAAAAAGTCGAGCGCGGCATTTAGTCCAACTATTCCAGTCATATTAGCGCTACCTGATTCAACTACAGATATCTCATCAATTAAGTGATATTGGTTATCAGTGACCCGGTTGACAATTCCTCCACCAACCAGCAAGGGTTCTATCGATTGAGGATTTCGAGCATACAACACTCCGATACCGCCGGCGGCGTATAGTTTATGTCCGGAAAATGCGTAGTAATCACAATCTATTTCAGTAATATTGACAGGTTGGTGAGCAATCGCTTGTGCGCCATCGATTAGAGTTGGAACATTGTTCTGTTTAGCCATTTGTACCATTTGGTGAACAGGGTTAATTGTTCCAATAACATTACTGACATGAGTAAAGGCGAAAAGAGCACAATTGTCGCTCAGCCATTGGCTAAGGTTTGTTAGATCCAGTTCGCCATTTGGCTTTAATGGGAGCAGTTTAAGTTGAGCGCCGGTCTGTTGACAGAGTCGCTGCCATGGAAGCAGGTTGGCGTGGTGCTCCATCTGGGTGACTATTATCGTATGTTGAGCATTGAGTTTGTCACGTAAGCTATTTGCGACAATATTGATAGATTCTGTTGTACTCTTGGTAAATGCAATTTTTTGTTCATTACAAGATAATAATCTGGCGACACGTTTACGACATTGTTG
>CBDUHU010000398.1:0-4321 GCA_965366725.1 uncultured Kangiellaceae bacterium | reverse complement strand
CACTTTAAGCCCCCCTTCAACTAATGCCTGAGCAAGTGGAACAGCATCCTCTAATTGCTCAATCACCATTACCGGAATAACCTTGCAATCATTTAGGATTTCACCAACATTTTTCATATTATTCCTCACCAGAACGCTCAAACTTAACAAAATAATTGATACTACAAAAAACTCACATCACTCAATCTGCCCAGTATATTTCAACCGGTACTTTGTTCTGATTGAGTAATGCTGCGACTGGCTTATCAAACGAATCGTTTTCATTAATCGCACTTCTCACAACATCGAGTTTTTTATTACCAGTAATAATTAAAATAATTAATTTGCTCTTAAGCAATGCAGATAAAGTCAAACTCATTCGTTGATTAAATTCACCGGCAACCGGAGAATGGTGAGCATCAATACCAATACAGTTTTTTTGAGAACTAATATCGAGTGCCTTTTCTAATTGCTCCGAACCGGGAAATAATGATGCAAAATGACCATCTTCTCCCATCCCCAATAATGCGACATCAAATGGTTTTTTAATTCTGCTAATATTTTTTTCACTAAGCTCTTCACCTTCAAAAGGTGTTGAAGAATCATTTTTTAATCCAACAATCTGGCTAGATTTAGCATGATTAATCATCAAGCAACTTTCAATCAAGCGCTGGTTGCTTTGTGGGTGTTGTATATTCACCCAACGTTCATCAGAAGGTGTAATAAAAACATTATTCCAGAGCAACGACATTCTTGATAACTTTTCAAAAATAGGAGAAGGAGTACTTCCGCCGGGTACAATAAAACTAGCCACCCCTTGTTTTTCTATACCTCGCGTTAACAGAGTTGCACATCGGTTAGCAACCTTCTGATATAAATCTTCTCGCTGATTACATATAATCTCTTGTCTCATTAAATTGAACCCTGTTCGTCACTTAGATTAATCCAGCATTGACCATCTTCTTCAAATAGTTCATTCGCTTTAGCAGGCCCCCATGAACCCGCGGAATATAGTTCAGGTGAAACCTTATTCTGGTTCCAGCTTTCTATAATTGGGTCAACCCATTTCCAGGCAGCCTTGACTTCATCTCTGTGAATAAACAAAGTGGAGTTACCGCTAATTGCGTCTAATAATAACCTTTGATAATCAGAAGAAAACGGTTGCCCCGGTTCTTTTTTAAAGTCCAGATTTAAGGTAATTGGCTTCAACCCAGATGCTGAGTTGCCGATATCTTTTGCCATAAGGACTAACTGAATTTTCTCCTTAGGCTGAAGCTGTATGAGAAGTTTATTTGGCTTTAACTGTTGATTTTCTACACCATAAACATTATGAGTAACATCTTTAAATTGAATAACAATTTCTGCACTTCGTTCTTTTAACCGCTTACCTGTACGTAAGTAAAAAGGCACTCCAGCCCAACGCCAACTTTCAATATGCGCTTTGATTGCAACAAAAGTTTCAGTATTACTTTGGTAGTTTCCCAGTTCATCAAGATAACCAGTTACTTTATTACCTTTCACCTGACCACTGACATATTGCCCACGGACAATATTTTTTGCTATGTTTTTTCCAGTTAGAGGTTGTAGCGCTTTTAATATTTTAATTTTTTCAAAACGCACATCCTCTGCATCTAATTTATTCGGTGATTCCATCGCAACCAGACAAAGTAGCTGCAGCAGATGGTTTTGCACCATATCGCGCATCGCTCCGGCACCATCATAAAATCCGGCACGCCCCTCCAGACCAACTTGCTCACAAATACTGATTTGGATGTGCTCAATTGACTTAGAGTCCCAGATAGTTTCAAATAAAAAATTGCCAAACCTTAATGCTAGAAGATTTTGTACTGTTTCCTTACCTAAATAATGATCGATACGATAGATCTGTTCTTCGTTAAAATATTTTGCCATGACCTGATTAATCTCTTCCGCAGAATCAAAATCATATCCCAAAGGTTTTTCAACCACGATTCTTGAAGCTGGTGAAATCAGATTGCTTGCAGATAGGTTCTCACAACATGCTGCATAAATTGACGGCATCACAGCAAGGTAAAAAAGCCGTACCCGCTCCTCTTTACCTTCAAGTTGTTTTGAAAACTCACTCCACCCCTTCTCCAGATCAATCAGGTCAACTAACACTGGCTGCAAGATAGTCGAAAACTTCTCCCATTGCTTGATAGCAAATTCATCAGGCTCCAAAAACTCTTTTAGAGCAACTTTTACTGTGTCTTCCATCGATTTAAAATCTTTCGACTTTCGACAACAAAGATAAATAATCGAAGCTTCATCAATACTTCCCTGGCAAAAAGCTCGATACATGGCAGGCAATAATTTGCGTAGCGACAAATCTCCGGTCGCTCCAAAAATAATCAAATCAAACAACTTCTTCATTATCACTCCTGTAACCTGAAAATCACTCAGGTAAACTTCAATACAGTTTTAAGTATTATTTCCACAAAAAATACTCGCGCCTTGCTCGGCAGGTTGAACTTGCTCTCTAAAAATACTAAACAGTTCTCTTCCTACTCCGTATTCTGATTGACCGCTCTCTGAGAAATTTATCTCCCGACAATCCAGTAGTTCTTGTTCAACCAGCGCTGTCAGAGTTCCAGCTTTCGCATCCAGCCGAATCAAATCTCCATCTACTATTTTTCCAATAACACCACCATCTGCAGCTTCAGGAACAATATGAATAGCAGCAGGTATTTTTCCCGAAGCACCGGACATTCTTCCATCGGTGACAATTCCGACTTTAAATCCCTTATCTTGTAAAACACCGAGCAAGGGCGTTAGTTTATGAAGTTCAGGCATACCGTTTACTTTTGGCCCTTGAAATCGGATAACCGCAATAAAATTCTTCTCTAGTTGGCCATCTTCATAACTTGACTGAAATGCTGATTGGCTTTCAAAAACCATCGCAGGCGCTTCAATAACCTGATGTTTTTCGGCAACAGCTGAAATTTTTATAACACCGCGTCCAATATTACCGGTGAGTAATTTTAATCCGCCTTCATTGCTAAATGGCTTGTTGAGTGAGGTTAAAACTGATTCATCCAGACTTTGCTCAATAACGGGGTTCCATTCCAGAGAATAACGGGATAACCTGGGATCCGTTTTCTCACGAAAAATATCAGCCTGTAAGTTAGTCGAAATCTGTGGCTCGCTAAAGTAGGCATCAAGTCCACTTCCCATAATTGTCTTTACATCCTGATGCAGCAACCCACCTTCACTTAATTCACGCATCAAAAAGCCCATACCACCAGCAGCTTGAAAATGATTGATGTCCGCTTTACCGTTCGGATATATCTGACATAGCAATGGAGTGACTTTTGACAACTCTGCCATATCCTGCCAGTCGATAATAATGCCTGCCGCGCGTGCTATCGCAACCAGATGAATTGCATGATTGGTTGATCCTCCGGTTGCCAATAACCCAACCATTCCATTAATAATCGACTTTTCAGAAATCACATCGGCCAGAGGAGTAAGCTGGCTTTTACCAGTGAGTTGAAAGATAAGTTTTTCAACCGCCGAAATGGTCAAAGCTTCTCGTAATGCGGTATCTGGCGGAACAAATGAACTGCCGGGAAGGTGAAGCCCCATCATTTCCATTAGCATCTGATTACTGTTTGCAGTCCCATAAAAAGTGCATGTTCCGGCAGAATGGTATGATGCGCTTTCTGAAGCCAGTAAAGCTGCACGATTTACCTTTCCCTGAGCATAAAGTTGACGCACTTTGGCTTTATCACCATTGCTCTGACCAGTAGGCATAGGACCAGCAGGAAGAAATACCGTTGGCAAATGACCAAAAGACAAAGCTCCTATTAGAAGACCCGGAACAATTTTGTCACAAACCCCGAGGCAAAATACTCCATCAAACATATTGTGCGATAAAGATACTGCGGTCGCCATTGCAATCAAATCGCGGCTAAACAAAGATAGCTCCATCCCCGCCTGCCCCTGCGTCACTCCATCACACATTGCTGGAACACCACCGGCCACCTGTGCAGTTACTCCATGACGAGCCGCCGTACTTTTAATTAATTGTGGATATTCTTCGTAGGGTTTATGTGCTGATAACATATCATTGTAAGCATTGATGATGGCAAGATTGGCCACCTTTTCTTCAGCCATTAACTGTTTGTCACCGGGAGAGCATACTGCCATGCCATGTGACAGATTACCGCAACTCAAAGCGCCTCTGGCGGTTCCCTGAACCGAAGCTTTTTCCATTCGGGCCAGGTAATTCATTCTTAAATGCTTACTTTTGTCAATTACCCGCTGGGTAACTCGCTCTATTTCGCTGACCAACACCGTTGTATACCTTATTTACCTGACCTGA
>CBDUHU010000397.1:0-4334 GCA_965366725.1 uncultured Kangiellaceae bacterium | reverse complement strand
GGTTATATCAGGAAACTTTTGTTTAGTTAATCCTGGTTGATTCCAATAGCCAACAGCCATCCAGCTACTCAATACCGTGATTTCCCCAACTTCCCCAGATTTTACTTCCTGCCCTTGTTCATCAGTTAAAAGTAGTCTGACTCCATTGGTTATTTTACCTAGCGAAAGCGGCTCATCGACAATACATTTAGTGGTAAAAATATTTTGTGCAATAGGGCTAAATTCGGTTCCTCCAAAATTGACAATTAGTCTGGAGTTATCGGCGTAACATTTTTGATATAAATCAACATCAGTTTTGTATACTGGTTCACTTCCAATTTCGATTAGTCGAAGTTCTGGCAGGCTTTTATTATTCTGTTCCAATGTTTCGCTGAAATGACGAAACAAAGTGGCAACAAAAAATGCAACACTAATCTTATTTTTCACTAGCCAGTGCCCAAGCGGGGCAAGATCTCGTACTTTTATATCATAGAAATTTAGTTCTGCTCCACTCAGTAATGAACAGTAAATATCTCTGACAGCTCCACCAAATGCCATTGAATAAAATATTGCAAGACGATCGAGACAGGTAATATCTCCTGTCTCAACATAGGTTTGGCTTATCTTCAGAACATAGTTGTGATTATGGAGTACTCCCTTAGGCAGGCCGGTACTACCTGAGGTATAAATCAGGTATGCAAAGCTATCCGGTTTAATATCCAGCTGTAGATTAGCTGTACTATAGGTTTTTTCTGAACTTTCAATATTGAGAATGCTTTCACGTGGTAAATCCGCAACAAAGGTATTAACTGCCCGCTGATAATTTTTTGTTTTACATAATAAATAGTTTGCTTGTGAATCTTTAATAATACTGGTTAATCGCTGGTCTGGAGAAGTAAGATCCAGTGGAACGTAATATTTTCCCGCTTTTAACACTGCCAGCATCGCAATAATAGCTTCTGGTTCATGCTCAAAAAATAAAACTATAGGCTCTTTACCCGCTCCACAGATATCAATTATCTTTCTTGCCAGAGAATTAACACTGCTGTTCAGTTGCTGATAAGTGACAGTTAACTGCTCTGAACTTAAAGCCACTCTATCGCTATATTGGCAAACAATATCTTCAAATGCAGTGACAATATTCGGGAAACAATCTGGATAACTCATTATATTCTCAATCCAAAGTTCCTTCTGGGGATACTAGCTGTTTAATCACTTCATCAATTGGATCAATGATAGATGTTTGTTGTAAGTATGTTGACAACCAGTCCTCTCCTCGTTCCCTTAATAATTCAATCATTGGAATAATTTCAGTACAACCAGCTAGTAAACAATCAGGTAATTCATCCTTCAGACTGCCGAAAAAGTCACTTCCCCAATATAAAGTAGCTTCAAAATCAGCAGCTTTTACACCCTTTTCAATCGCACAATTAAGTAATAATTGTTGTTTATCAGATAGTAATTTTTGACTGATGCCACAAGCTTTCAATGGCTTGGAGTAGAGTGCACTCTCTCGGCTTCCAGCAGATGTTAATGGAAGTAAACATTCTGATTTAGTGTTTCTTGCTGCTTTTATTGACGCTTCAATTAGTGAATGCCAATAAATCTGTTCGTCTTTTTGTATGCTTTCACTTTTCGCGATAAAGTAGTGTGCAGTATTACAAAGTACCACTAAGTCCGCAGGTTGTTGGCTATACTTGAGCTGTAGTCCAGATAATGAAGCATCTGTTAATAATCGAGTTATCTCTTGAGAGAGTGTTTGATTACCAGTTAAAGCCTGAGATATCGCGCGGCTTCGACAGGGAGTTTGGCAAACTTGAAACAAAATAACTTCCCTTCTATTTCCCATGCAGCTAAGAAATTTCTGGGTACAAAGTAATCCCGCAATCGGCCCCATTCCACCGACAAGAATTAGCGGATTATCTGCAGGCTCTCTCGGTAACAGGTGCATAGTACAACTCGCAACCATTTGATCACATAAGATAGTTTTTCCGTAGTTGCTCTTTACTGCCAACTTCAAACAATCTTTTATTCTTCCACTACACCAGTGATGAGCCTGTCGTGATTCTTCAAAAAAGAAATATGAGGTATCTTTATATTCTCTGGCTGTTGAATAACAATCACTTAATTGAATCACGAAGCGACACTTCAAGCGCAATCATTACAGAAGCAGAAAGTTTTAAATATTGTCTAAATAAGGCTTCGGCTTTTTGATAGTCTATTTTCTTTCCGCATGCTTCATTGTAATAGTTTAACGCCTCAAGCACACAGTTAAAATGAGCCTCTTCAACATTACTATCAACGTGGCAGCGAATATACAGCGTTAGTTGATGACTTTCCTCGATACTTTTTTGATAATGTTTCTGCAAGAGTTGTTCGAAAGGTGTTACCGCAGCTGAATACTCTCCATGATTATATATTTCTGAAAATAGGTTGCAGAGCAACCCGGATTCAATAGGATCACTAACCATCGTTTGATAAATCCAACGTTTAAATTCAGTTGATTGTTTAATTGAGTAACGTTCCGATCTCCAGGAGTCATCATCACAAAGAACTTGTGCAAGGTGATCATATAATTCGCTATGGGTATGAGGATATTCAAACTCAAGATTAAGATCTTCATAACTTGTTTCAGCGTTATGGGCAGCAGCTAAAAAGTAATTATTTCTTTGAGGCTCACTTGCTGATAATGCTAGTTTTTGTAAGCGGCAGGATAGACCATATATTGGTAACATTTTTAAATGCGTGTTATGCCACGACTTAATAAACTGACGAGCAATATCTGGCGGATATCGATTTTCTGCAAAGAGTTTAAATGTATTCTCTGCTTGAAACATCGCTTCTTTCTCACCTTCTAAAGCAGAATTGAGAGCAGTCTGCATATCAGGGTCAATCACCTTATCAACAACCGGCTTTATCATTTCTAATATCGTACAATTCGTCATAAAAACATTCCTTACTTTTAATCAGGTAGATGAAAAATTATTAACCAGATAAAATTAATCATTCAGCTAATTAATAAAGTAGCAGTCCATTCAAGCTAAGTAAATAGACGAATATGACTGTTCTCTTTTAAATCTCAAACAGATATATTTAATCGATACAAAAGGTTCAGCTGACGTCAAAACGCTGACAAAAAATTATATTGGTGTCGAAATTCTGTTGCGAACAATTGAACAATAATCATTTGTACTTTGAATATCATTGACGATTATTTTATACAAAACACAAATGAGTGAGTGAGAACATACATTCTATATTTTTATAAAAAAATTAATTTAATCCTGTTGTTAAGTTTCACCAACTAAGATCATAATACTTTTATCGTCTTTATTGATAAGTGAGATTTTTGAAATATTTGAATATAAACAATCAAATCTAAGATCGTTAAACTGGGTTGCATAATTGACATAGGGAATATATAGACAAATACATTTTTCTTCTGCAATCCATCAGTCAACCAATGTACAACTTTAAGAACTTATAGAAACTCTAGTCCAGTTCTTTGCGTTCATTGGGAATCATCATAATTGACAGAGATAAACACCCACTTATATTTGATATAACCTTCGTCTAAATTTTTAAACGTTTTCCCGACGAGTCTATTTGCTAATATTTATTAAATTTTATTTATGCCTTGAACTAGAAAAATATCTAAATCAATCTCGAAGTACAACTTTTCTACCGTTTCAGATACTGAAAGCTCTTCATCTATAACTAGACCGCCAGAAACAGCTACTTCCTTAAGCTCTGTTAGTTCACCAGGACTTAGGCAGTCTATAGAGTCAAACAGCTCAACTTCTTCCGGAGTTTGAGCAATCAAATCATCAGGCTTGAATTTATTTCCGTTCTCCCTCCTACCAGAAACGATAGATTTTCGAAGCGCGGCTTGAGCGGCAATGTACTCTAGATTATGCATAGGTATGCTCATTGTTGTCGTTTCTATATCTAACAGTTTGGTTGGGTGTCAGCCCCCGAAAATTTAAGTAAATCCGGTTAGATATACTGAAATTCTCAGCTAACAATTACGTTTTTTCAATGCATTGTTATGTTTAATAATTCTTTTGCATTTAACCATCAAAGCAAAGTCAATCAAAAGCATCGAAGAACAAATATAAACTAATGGGCTGTGACCTATTATTGACTGATTAGCCAAAAATGCAAGAACGGAACCTAGTCCCAAAACTGCAACGCTAAAAGTCGCAAAATAAATAGAACGCATACCTAATTTATAGGGGGCGAATAGAATCATAGAAACTAAAAAAATAATAGAGCCTGCACCTACAAAAATAGAAAGCAATATCAGCAACATTAATATTGGGACAATCCCATCCATTCTCTCATCCTAAAAGTTA
>CBDUHU010000396.1:0-4339 GCA_965366725.1 uncultured Kangiellaceae bacterium | reverse complement strand
CATCAAACGATAGCCGGTTTTTCCGAAAAAAATATTATAAATAAGATTATAGCGGAAGTTCAAAGAGCAACTGGTACAACGAACTTTAGTGATGATGTTTCCATACTCCAGATATTATTATGAAGTATTAAAATACCATTTTTTTATTGGATAAGGGCGTTCTGACCTTTCGACAATGTTACTAAAGCAGAAAACTATTTAGATTTTCAATCTCTATATTGATTTCTTTATCAGTGATTTCAGGAAAACCTTTAGGCTTTATACAAAAGACCCTAACTATTACCAGAAGCATCTATAATCTGGCTCGCTGGCAAAAATATAATTGTATGGAATAGATTCCGTTATAGTGCGTTTCTTTAATTAGAGAAAAATTCATGAATAAAGAGTACTAAATATGAGTAAAATAAGTAAAAGCAAAACTATTCAAAATTATGCCGGAATCGGCCTGGTTTTTGGCAGTGGAATAGGAATGACCTTTGGTGTCGCAATATTTGCTGAAGTTGCCTTTGGGCTTATCTTTGGCGCTGGCATAGGGCTGATTTTGGGAGCTGCTTATGGAAAAAATTCGGCCGAGAAAAGTAAGCACAGAGATTAAGTATATTGTCCCAGGCGGGTTGGAGTAGAAGCGTCTTACTCAATCCCGCTAAAATTAATCGGTTTTTAGCGGTGACAGATTAAACAGGCGAACATTGGCAATGTCTTGCTTACAGGTTAATAGTAATAACTGTCTGAATAGCTGTTGTATTTCCTGCTGTGATTGTTCTTCCCCGTGTTTTCCACAATAAGTCCAGGATAAGCAGGGTAGTTGCTGGTTAGTATTATAGATTTTTAATGATGGTTTTCCATCTATTAGTGAGGCCTCAATTCGGTATCCCATTACGCTATCCTTCTGTTCATCTTTCAGATAATCGATACTAGTTGTAAAAACAACTAAATGCAAATGATTATCATTAAGATATGATAAAAGGCTTTATCAATATTATTTTAATCAATGTTTAACTATACCGAATACCTCAAAAGTGATATTTTGGCATTGAATTACTTAACCCAAGGAACTATTGATGTCATTAACGCCAGAACTGCTTGATGAGCTAGAATTGTTAAATTTGTTTGATCTTAATTCTACTCAGGGTGGGATCAAAATACACCATGAAGCCGAGCAAAGTAAGATTGATGCGGCTAAGCGATTATTTTCTAAAGGCATTATTTCTCAGGTCGATGGTGGATATCTCACCGATAGAGGGGTTGAAACTGCCGAACATGTTCAGGTTTTAATTAGTATGTTGCTCGCCGATGAAAAGAACTAAATCCATTAAAAACATTAGCCGGTTACTGCTGACATTTTTACCTGTTTTTTTATTGACCGGGTGTAAGAATGTAGACTTAAATCAGGTGGCTCAGGCTATTCAACAATATCAGGCACCACTTGATAGTAAAACGGTTGTTGCAGGTTTGAAACAAGCACTCGATGTGGGAACCGCAAATAGTGTTGCCAGCAGTAGTCAACAAGGCGGTTATAGTAATAACCCATTGATTCGAATCGAGATCCCTGGTGAGTTGGATAAAGTTGCTTCAACACTTAGAAAAGTTGGTCTGGGAAGTTACGTTCAGCAATTTGAGCTACAAATGAATCGAGCTGCAGAGGTCGCTTCAAAAGAAGCTAAGCAGGTGTTTATTAACAGTATTTCCCAAATGACTTTGACTGATGGTTGGGAAATTCTTAATGGCTCTGATGATGCGGCGACACAATACTTTCGTCAAACCACAGAATCTTCACTTCGACAGAAGTTTCGGCCAATTATTTCCAAAACTATGGATAATATTGGCTTCTATAGTGATTATAAACAGCTACTGGGTGCGTACAATGCTCTGCCTCTAACCAATAAACCGGATTTGGACATCGAAAACTATGTGCTGACCGAATCACTTGATGGATTATTTACTCTGGTTGCTCAGGAAGAACAGAAGATACGAACTAACCCTGCCGCCAGAGTGACAGAGCTATTACGTCGAGTTATTGCAAAGCGTTAATTCAGCAATAATTCTGCTTATCCCGGTTTGGGGTTTATTACTGACGGGCGCGCATAACCCCTTCCTGTGCAGTACTGGCAACCAGTCTGCCGTTGCGGTCAAAAAACTGGCCGCGCACAAAACCTCGATCATTACTGGCAGAAGGGCTTTCGATGACATGTAGTAGCCAGTCGTCAAAGCGAAATTCCCGGTGAAACCACATACTATGGTCAATGGTTGCCATTTGAAATTGCGGGAGCATAAATGATACCTGATGAGGCTGTCCTGCAACTGGTAAAAAAGCGAAATCCGATGCATAAGCGAGCAAGTATTTGTGCACTCTCAGGTCATCGGGTAAATCGCCATTTGCCTTCATCCAGACATGGCGTAAAGGCGGTGACTTTTCCGGTTTAAGAGGGTTAAAAAACTCCACCGGGCGTATTTCAATTGGTTTTTCACAAGTGACTTGCTTGCGGATTTTTTGCGGAATTTGATCCGCAAACTTTCTAGCCATTTCCAGTTCTGACGGTAAATTCTCAGGAGATGTAACATCTGGCATTTTTGCCTGATGATTAAATCCACCCTCCGACTGGTGAAAAGAAGCCGTTAAGAAAAATATCTGTTTACCATTTTGAATTGCTTTAACGCGTCGGGTGGAAATACTACCACCATCACGGATATTTTCGACATCGTAAACAATTGGTCTAGTCGCATCGCCCGGACGTAAGAAGTAACAATGAAATGAATGTGCTGTTCGGTTAATATCAATTGTTCTTTTGGCAGCAGAAAGTGCCTGCCCTATCACCTGCCCACCAAAGACATGGCCAAGTGCTATATCCTGACTTTTCCCTCGATATAGGCCCTCCTCAATTGTCTCAAGGCTGAGTAAATCCTGTAGTTCCGCTAATACTTGCGACATAATTTGTCTCTATGCTGGCACCGGTTATCGCTATTGTAAGTGAATAATACTAATTGGGGAAATAGCATCAATTCTTTTCTTCGGCCAATAGAGTCTATTTATCGTTGAATCAATGTTAAGCCTTCATGTAGGATAGAATGGTGGGTTAATATGAAATAAAAATCACAGTGGCTCGTTTGTAAGCAGTAAGATTATTACTCAGAACCATTTGATTTAACTGAAAAACAAGGAAACTTTAAATGAGCGCTAAAGAAGAAAGAGATATCGAAAAAACTTATACAACAAGTGAGTTTATCGCTAAATTAAGAAGGTTAGCGGATGCTTTGGAGAGTGGGGATAAATTTGAAATTCAAATAGCTGGCGAAAGAATTTATGTGCCTGTTCGCGCGATCTATAATATCGAACACGAAAGAGAAGGCTCTGAAGAGGAAATTGAATTTCAGATTAAGTGGAACAATGATTAATATAGCAAGCAATGTTAGCATTGTATTTCAACGATCTCTAAGGTTTGGTGATATTAGTATCGGCTGATTATAAATCAGGAAAATGGCACAATGTTTTATGGCCATGCGAGAAAAAGTAGCAAGCCCTGGTCTCGAGCTTGCTATACCTTGATGCGAACCTAAACTGGTATAGTCAGCTCGCTGACAGCGAAAGGAAGAAGTAATCTTGAGTAATGAAAAGCGACTCAATAAGTTTATTAGCGAATCTGGTTTTTGCTCGCGTCGTGAAGCGGATAAACTGATTGAACAAAACCGGGTGACGATTAATGGAAAAAGGCCGGAATTAGGCACTAAAGTTATTTCGGGGGATAAGGTTGCTGTTGACGGGCAAACGATAAGGGCAAGTGCGGCTAATAAGTCCGATCGTGTCTATATCGCTTATCATAAACCGGTCGGAATCACTTGCACAACAGAGCGACATATTCGCGGTAATATTATTGATGCGATTGGTCATCCTCAGCGCATTTTCCCAATTGGCCGACTGGATAAGCCATCAGAAGGTCTGATATTTCTAACTAGTGATGGCGATATCGTTAACAAGATACTGCGTGCCGAAAATGCACATGATAAAGAGTATATAGTGACTGTTGATAAGCCGCTGAACCAGCGGTTTTGCGAACGAATGTCAAAGGGGATCCCGATTCTGGATACCGTCACTAAGCCTTGTCAGGTGAACATAAAGAGTCGATTTGTATTTACCATTATTCTTACTCAAGGACTTAACCGGCAAATCAGACGAATGTGTGAATATCTTGGTTATGAAGTAACCAGGCTAAAGCGTTCTCGAATTATGAATGTTCGGCTGGGCGGCTTAAAGCCAGGTCAGTGGCGTGAACTTAGTCAGAGTGAGATGAAGACAATTAATCAAGCGGTTGCTGGTTCAACAAAAACTGCCCAACAGCCTATT
>CBDUHU010000395.1:0-4353 GCA_965366725.1 uncultured Kangiellaceae bacterium | reverse complement strand
CATCAGTAGGGCTAAGCAACTTGGTTACCGGAAAATGCAGCTTGATACGCTAAAAAGACTCGAAACTGCAATGGGAATATATCAACAATCGGGTTTTGTTCAAATTTCGCCTTATTATGCCAATCCGTTAGAACAAGTTATTTATTGGGAACTAGAGTTATAACAGGGTTAGATTTTAAATATTTTCAACTGGTTATGTCTGTTTCCTCAAAAAAAACTTAAAAATGACACATTGTTACAGTTTTGTAGTTAATTTATCCTTTTCAATTGGTTATAGTTCCCCTCTATCAGGGCTTTAAGCAGTATCTAACAAAGAATGGCGATTGAATTTATCTGGCCTGTGAGGGTCTATTACGAAGACACCGATGCTGGTGGGGTCGTCTTTTATGCGAATTATTTAAAATTCTTTGAGCGTGCACGCAGCGAATGGCTTAATCATATGGGCGTTGATCAGGCAGAGTTACTTGCAAATGATGTTGCTTTTGCGGTGAAAAAAGCAGATATCGATTATCTGAAACCTGCCAGGCTCAATGAACAATTGGATATAGTAAGCAAAATTATCGAGGTTAAAGGCGCAACAATGACTTTTCAACAAAAGCTTTTTGCTGCCAATGAACGTCATCAAGTATTGTGTCAGGCAGTTATTAAGGTTGTCTGCCTGAAATTACAATCATTTACACCTTGCCGGATTCCGGCAGCCGTTAGGGAGGAAATTCAGCGTGTCAGCTGATATGTCTATTTTAAATCTATTTTTAGATGCCAGTTTGATTGTTCAGCTAATTATGGTTGGGCTTCTTTTTCTCTCGGCAATTTCCTGGGGAATGATTATTGAACGTAGTCGCAGCCTTAACAAGGCGATGAGAGATGGAATTAAGTTTGAAGAAAGGTTCTGGTCTGGCATCGATCTGAGCAAATTATATAATGACCTGACTAGTCGTCAGACTCAGCCGACCGGAATGGAATTACTTTTTCTGGCCGGTTATCGAGAGTTTGCCCGCTTACGTAAACAGGGCGGAACATCTGCACAAGCGGTGATGGATGGAACTCATAGAGCAATGAGAGTGGCATTTTCCAGAGAAATTGATAAGACAGAAGTGCACTTATCTTTTCTCGCAACAGTTGGTTCCACTACGCCTTATGTTGGTTTGTTTGGAACGGTATGGGGAATTATGAATTCTTTTATTGCATTGGGTTCGGCTAAGAATGCAACAATCGCGATGGTTGCGCCTGGTATTGCAGAAGCACTAATAGCGACAGCTATGGGGTTATTTGCAGCAATTCCGGCGGTTATTGCTTATAACCAATTCACCAATAAAGTACAAAGAATAGAAACCCAATATGAGAACTTTACTGATGAATTTTCTGGAATTTTGCATCGTAAAGCTCATAGTGATGCACCAAGTCATTAGCCGGTTTGTCGAGAGTAATATTTAATGAACTACATGCCAATTTCACGTAAAAATAGACGCAAACCAGTCGCTGAAATCAATGTGGTTCCCTATATTGATGTCATGCTGGTGTTATTGGTCATTTTTATGATTACCGCACCGTTAATTACTGCCGGAGTAAAAGTTGATTTACCGGAAGCAAGCGCAGAGCCAATTTCAGCTAATGAAGAACCGCCATTAATTGCCAGCATTGATTCAAGCGGTAACTATTATCTTTCGGTTGGACAGTCTTCAGATCAAGCGCTGGAATCCCATGAGCTGGTTGAGTTAGTCATTGCCCATCGCCAACTTAGCCCAGAGGCAAACGTCATGATTAACGGCGATCGTAATGTTTCCTATGACAAGGTTGTTCAGTTAATGGTATTACTGCAAACTGAAGCCGGGATTGAGTCGATAGGACTGATGACAGAGCCGGAAGGTTAAGGACTGATGGCCATTTTGCCCATGCATTATTTTATTTACAGGAATCACTAAGTAACCAATGAAGTTAAGTACCGCCATTATTGTCTCGATTATCGCTCATGTAGGAGTGGTTGTATTGTTAGTGCTTAACTTTCAATTTTCAAAAGTTGAAGTGAAACAATCTAGCGCTACAACGCCTCAAATTAATGCCAAAGCAGTTAATAGCAAACGTGTTGAGCAATTGGTGGAAAAGCTTAAACAGGAAAAATTGAGCCAAAAGAAACAGGAGCAAGACCGCCTGGATAAACTAAAACAAGCGGAAGAAGATGCCAAACGTAAGCGTCGTGAAGAAGAGAAAAAAGCGGCTGATGCGAGAAAAAGACATAAAAAAGCGGAAGAAAAACGTCTCTCGGAAGAACGTAAAGCAGAAGATTTAAGAAAGAAACGAATTAAAGATGAGCAGATACGCAAAAAACGCATAGAAAAAGAGAAAAAGGAAAAAGCAGAAGCCGAGCGTAAGAGAAAGGTTGCCGCTGAAGCTGAGAGAAAACGTAAAGCGAAAGAGGAAGCTGAACGCAAACGCAAAGCCAAAGAAGAGGCCGAACGCCAGCGTAAAGCGGCAGAAGAAAAAGCGCGACAGGAAGCATTAGAAAGAGAAATGCAGCAGCAAATGGATGCTGAGGCGGCGGAGTTGGAGGCTGCAAGAAATCAGCAAGTAAGTAATGAAGTTGATAAGTTTGTTAGTTTTATTACTTCTAGAATACGTCGTAACTGGATAGAACCAGAAAGGGAAGGCTACTGTATTTTTAAAATAAAACTATCCCAGGGCGGCCTTGTCATTGGTGTAACTACAGTGGATGGACAACCCCAACACTGTGAGTCTGGACAGAGAGCAATATATAAATCTGAGCCTTTACCTGTTTCAAAAGACCCTGATGTATTCAAAGAGCTTAAGTCGATAAAATTGACATTAGATAATCGGAGTGAAGAAAATAAATGAATAAAAACTGGCTGAAATTGATACTCCTGATCGGGGTGATCTTTTTACAGAAGGTTTCTGCTGAAATCGACATTGTTATTACTTCGGGTATGGATAATGCCAGACCTGTTGCGGTATTACCTTTTTCCTGGAAAGGGGTTGCTGACCGACCTTCTGCTGATATTGCGACAGTTATAGGTGCTGATTTGCGCCGAAGTGGTCGTTTTAACCCTATGGCCAGGCATGAACTTGTGCAGCAGGTCGACAAGTTTTCTGACATTAAATTAAAGTTATGGCGTGAAAAAGGGATTGAAGCAGTTGTTGTTGGGGTAATTGAAGAACAGCTTGATGGTAGAATTAAAGTTAGTTATGAGTTGATTGACGTGTTTCGTAAAGCACAGGAAATTGAAAATGGTGAGTTGGTAAATAAAAATCAAAACCTGCTTGATTCCTATGCAGCCTTTGTAAAACCAAAGGATCTACGTTTTCACGGACATCGAATTGCCGACCGGATATACCAGAAACTTACCGGTGAAAGAGGAGCATTTGCTACCCGTATTGCTTATGTCAGTGTTGATTTAAAGCAGGCTAAACCTTATCGCTTAATGGTGGCGGATTCTGATGGTTTTGCACCACAGACATTATTCGCCTCTACTCGACCAATTATGTCACCAGCCTGGTCGCCTGATGCGCAACGACTTGCGTATGTTTCTTTTGAGAATGGTCGGTCAGAAGTTTTTATGCAAGATCTCTATGTAGCCAATAGCCGACGCAGGGTAGCGGCGTTTGAAGGGATCAATAGCGCACCGGCATTTTCACCCGATGGACGCAGGTTAGCTTTAACCCTTTCCCGTGATGGAAATCCTGAAATCTATGTATTGGATCTGATTAGTCAGCGTTTCTCCAGAATTACCCGAAATATTAACTCAATTGAAACTGAGCCAAACTGGACTCCGGATGGTCAGTCATTGCTATTTACTTCCGACCGAGGGCGCGGTCCACAAATATACAAACAAAATCTGGCAAGTAATAAGGCGAAAAGAGTGACCTGGGAAGGAAATTACAATGCCAGCGCGTCATTAACGCCTGATGGTAAAACCATGGTGCTAATTAACCGCACTAATGGTATATTCCATGTAGCTGTGCAGGATGTAGAGACTAACTCACTACAAACCCTGACTAAAACCAGCTTAGATGAGTCACCAAGCCTTGCACCTAACGGCAGTATGGTGATTTATGCCACGGTATATAGAGGCAAGGCGGTTTTGTCGGTGGTTTCAACCGATGGACGGTTTAAAGCCCGCTTACCTTCTCGTCAAGGTGAAGTAAAGGCACCGGTATGGTCGCCATATCTTGATTAAAATGGATAGTAAGCAAGCAAAAGTGTAATGCAAAGGTAAATAAGTAGTCAGAGTAAGCAACCTTATGGTTGGATTTTGACCACGGTCACAACAGATTACATCAATCATTGTTTATGATGGTTTAAATCATGGATAATGATTAATAATAAAAGATTAAGTCAAT
>CBDUHU010000394.1:0-4361 GCA_965366725.1 uncultured Kangiellaceae bacterium | reverse complement strand
CTTTTTCGCTCCAGGGATACATTCCTCGGTGCGGATTGCCATGGCCATTTTGCAGATAATGACTAATCGACTGGATAACTTCGGCAGGCAACTGACAGCTTGATGCAGTGTCCAGATAGGCAATATCATGATTGGTTAAAGCTGGAAATTTTTGTTTCCAATGAGAACTCATAAACATCTCAGGGCTAGGTGGGTCAATAAGTTACTTTAATCAGATATGAATTTAATAGCAAAATTAATAGTTTATTACTCCACAATTACCTGACAATAATTCCCCAGATAACTCGATGGGAGGTTTGAACGGCAAAGCCAGTTAATTGATGTCCCTGCAAGGGTGGTTTGTGGTGTCAGTAATATTGAACTATTACTTTCAAAGTTAGCTGAATCCAGGTTTATAATTAAGGTTCCATCGTAGTCTATTTCAATACTAACAATATAGTTTTCTTCGCTAAGCTGAGAGGGTGAAATTCCAATATTTTGAAAAGACTCAGGCCAGCGCCCTTGAGTAACATAGTACTCTGTTACCATTATTTTAAGAGGTTGTACTTTACTAATAACATTGGCAAACGCTGCGCGTTCTTTTGCTTTGGATATAAACATATCTGAAAGCTGGTCGAATATTCCTGGTTCTTTAGCTGCTCTTATTTTACGTGCCTTGGGAATCCGTGGTTTGGCTGGTGTCATATCTGTTAACAGGTCAACCAGTTCTGATTGGGAAAATAAATTGTATAAGGAGTTTTGTAGTGCTTGTTGGATAGTTGTTAATTTGAATTTATCAATATTTTTTTGCCAGTGATTAGCTGAACCTGATGTTTTTCCGGTGTAGATAATTTTTCCAGTCAGGCTATCCTGTAGTTTCCACTCAAGAGTGACTCCGGCTTTACGTCGGTTATAATTACCAACAACATAATCAAATGGATCAAAGCCCATTTGTATTCTTTTACCCCTGTTTCTGCGATGCGACAGGTTCTTCTTGCACAAGTGCAAATCCAGAGCAACCAGTTTGAACCAGAGAGTCAGGGCTTTATCATGTCTGGCCAGATGATTTTTTAAGGGTTTGCGAAAACTTGCTGTTGCTGAATAATCAAGCTGGTGAATTGCTTTGATAATGCTGTTTGAAACTCTGCTTGCAGACGGCAATATCGATTTATGATTATCAACTAATTGTTGGAAATTAGCCGACGTAGGAGAAACACAATCTCCACCGAAATAATAGGTAACGACCTTGCTCTGGTCATTATTTAACTGCCAAAAGGGGTCCTGCTTAACTAATACAATATGACGGGTATTTATTTCAGGGTGTTTCCTTATTGCCTTCAGAGTGTCTACATGAATAAATTTTGTTTGTTTTTCAACCTCGATAACACTGACCTGAGCCTCAGCATCATCGTCATTTTCCGGCTTTTTTTCAGAATAATGGACAACACCTTTCTTATCCTTCCATTTATACAGTTCTCCCGCGTGCGCTCTTTCGCAGGATATTGTGGCTAGCAGCAGGAAGCATAAAGTTAACTTCAGGTAGTCATTAATCATCGGTCAGGTAACATTTAAGATTTTGATTAATTCTAATTAATTTAGTCGCAAATAGTAACCTGAAAGATTAACTTTTGACTGGCGGAGGGTGAGGCAGGTTATTAGGCGATGTCATAAAACAGCGCGAATGAGGATTATCAAGAATCATTAGAGTTGACAGAATACCGTAATGAATAGTTATCTGGCACTTTGTGGGAGTGGTAATTTAGTTTATTAGAAAGATGTAATATTTACATACGATAACTTTCGTATTGACAGTTACGATACTTTTCGTATATTGTGTCTGTGCTTTGTTTTATAAGACGACTGACCATCAATTTTGTAGGGTTATGATGGCAAAGTATAATAATTAAGATTAAAAAGGGACACTTAAGCCAGTCGGCCATGTGGAACTATCACTTTTATAACGAGGACACCATGAAAAATATCATTTTATCAGCTTTGCTGACTTTGTTTGTTGCTTCCTGTGCTAGCAATGACGTTAGAACGGTTCAAACATCAAAAGCTGCACCGGTTGTAGAAAAGCAAGTTGCAGACAAAACCAAGGTTAAAGCCGATGAGAAAAAAGTGGCCGAAGCAGATGACGGAGTTAGATGTAATCGTCGCGCTAAGACAGGATCCCACATGAAGCGCAAGCGCTGTACAACGCGTGAAGAGCGCGCTGCGGCAAGAAAAGACGCTGAAGATATTATGGTACACCAGCGTTCTCAAATGGAACCTCAAAACTAATTGCTCCAACACTTGCAATCGAAGGTGTGAGTTTTCGTTTTCGGCCTTCGTTTTTTTGTCAATAAAAGGTCTGCTTTTTTACTCAGCAGGCCTTTTCTCATTTTATTAACCTGGCTTTTTTCAGATTAGCCAATATTTAGCCCTATAATTGAAGTCGGTTATACCCACATAATTGACTGTAAATTCCTCGATCTACTTGTGATTTTTCAATTAATCCCCATGAATATTGGCGAGCAGGGGATATTTCCAGTAGTTTTAATAGGCTTAACAAGGTACAATCCCGCGGTTCAATTTTAACTAAATGATTACTAAAAAGGTCGCCCGAACTCATCAGTCTACTTAGTAGCTGTTTATTTTTGAGGTTTTGGGGATATGACAGAAATAGCTAAACCAATAAAAAAATTAGGAAAATAGTGTCCATGTTCGGGAATATTCTAACCAAAGTTTTTGGTAGCAGAAATCAACGTGTAATCAAGCAGCTTAACAAACGAGTTGCTCGTATTAACGCGTTGGAAGAAAAAGTTCAAAAGCTTAGTGATGAAGAGCTTGCTCAGTCCACAGAGCAATTCAGAAAGAGGCTAGAGCAAGGCGAAACCCTGGACAAGATTCTGGAAGATGCATTTGCTGTTGTCCGGGAAGCTGGTAAACGAGTGCTGAATATGCGCCACTTTGATGTCCAGTTGGTTGGTGGCATGATTCTGAATGATGGAAAAATCGCCGAGATGCGTACCGGGGAAGGTAAAACACTGGTGGCAACGCTTTCTGCCTATCTCAATGCTTTGAGTGGCAAAGGTGTTCATATTATTACCGTGAATGATTATCTGGCACAGCGTGACTCTGATTGGATGGCGCCGTTATACAAGGCTCTTGGCTTGACTGTTGGCGTGATACTTTCCGGTCAGGATACTGAAACTAAGCGTGCTGCCTACGCTTGTGATATCACCTTTGGAACCAATAACGAATATGGTTTTGACTACCTGCGCGATAATATGGCGTTTTCAAGTGAAGAAAAAGTACAGGGTGATCTGCACTATGCGATTATAGATGAAGTTGATTCCATCTTAATTGACGAAGCCAGAACACCGCTAATTATTTCTGGTGCGGTAGAAGATAGCTCAGAAATGTATCGTAAAATTGATAAATTGATCCCTTCCCTTAAACAGCTTGAAGATGAAGAAGACCAGCAAAGTGGTGATTTCTCTCTTGATGAAAAATCAAAACAGGTTTATTTGAGTGAGAAAGGGCAGGAAAGTGTTGAAAATCTGCTGATTAAAGCCGGTCTGTTAGCTGATGGAGCTTCCCTTTACAGTGCTAGTTCTATTTCATTATTACACCATGTAAATGCCGCTTTGCGAGCGCATGTATTATTTAAGAAGGATGTTGATTATATCGTTAACAATGGCGAAGTTGTTATTGTTGATGAGCATACCGGAAGAACCATGCCGGGACGTCGTTGGTCTGATGGTTTACATCAGGCGGTAGAGGCGAAAGAAGGTGCTAATATTCAGAACGAAAATCAGACTCTGGCATCAATTACCTTCCAGAATCTGTTTCGTTTGTATGACAAACTTTCAGGTATGACCGGTACTGCGGACACAGAAGCGTTTGAGCTTAATCAGATTTATGGTCTGGAAGTTATTGTTATTCCAACTAATAAGCCAATGTTGCGTGATGATCATGGTGATTTGATCTTTTTGACCAAGCAAGAAAAGTATATGGCTATTATTGATGATATTGAAGCTTGTCGGGAAAAAGGCCAACCGATATTGGTGGGAACCGCCTCAGTTGAGTCATCCGAAATATTGTCTACTGTTTTAAAACAGAAAAAAATCAAACATCAGGTTCTTAATGCTAAATTTCATGAAAAAGAGGCTGATATTATTGCTCAGGCTGGACGCCCTGGAACGGTAACAATTGCCACTAATATGGCTGGTCGAGGAACCGATATTGTACTTGGTGGTAGTTTGCAAGCCGATATTGATGGATTGAAAAATGCAAATGATGCAAAAATAGCAGAGGTCACCAGCGCCTGGGAAGAGAGACATGAGTCGGTGCTAAATTCAGGTGGTTTAGCAATTATCGGTACTGAAAGGCATGAA
>CBDUHU010000393.1:0-4373 GCA_965366725.1 uncultured Kangiellaceae bacterium | reverse complement strand
CTGGTGATCCTAAAGGGGTAATGGTTGAGCACAAATCAGTGGTTAATCGAATCGACTGGATGCAGAAGTCTTATCCGATTGATAATAAAGATTGTGTATTACAAAAAACACCGTTTAGCTTTGATGTATCGGTTTGGGAGTTTGTCTGGACTTTGGGTTATGGGGCGACGCTGGCAGTTGCAAAACCGGAAGGGCACAAGGACCCAGTGTATCTTAGCAACTTAATCGCACAGGAAAACATTTCTGTACTTCACTTTGTCCCATCGATGTTTAATATTTTTCTAAGTGTTCCTGAGGCAAGGTTTTCTGCGCATGTTCGTTATATATTTTGTAGTGGTGAAGCGTTGGATATTGCCGATGTAAAAGCACTTAAAAAACAGGCGCCTCATATTTCATTGCATAATCTCTATGGGCCGACTGAAGCTGCTATAGAAGTGAGTTATTTTGATTGTTCAACTTTAACCAATCAAATATCAGTTCCAATCGGAAAGCCAATTCAAAATATTGGTTTACTGGTGTTGGATAAGCAATTGAATTGTTGTCCACAAGGCGGAACTGGCGAACTGCATATTCAGGGTGTTTGCCTGGCTCGCGGTTATCTTAATCGGGATGATTTAACCAGGCAGCGCTTTATTCAAAACCCATTTAGTCACGACCCATCTGATCGGCTTTATAAAACCGGCGACTTAGTACGCTATCTGAGTGATGGTAATCTTGAGTATCTGGGACGTATTGATGATCAGGTAAAAATAAGAGGGTTTAGAATTGAACTTGGTGAAATTGAAAGTCAGCTGTCATTGTGTGATGGTGTCGGCTCTTCATTAGTGATGGCAAGAAGTGGAAGTCAAGGTGATAAGCGACTGGTTGCTTATCTGGTTAGCGATGAAAATAATCAATTAACAGATGACGACCTGATTGCTCAAGTAAAACAAAATCTACAGATTTCATTACCCGAATATATGATACCTGCCGCGTTCATTATGATTGAGAAATGGCCGTTAACGGCTAATGGGAAAGTTGATCGAAAATCACTTCCTGCGCCAAACATAAGCTTATCACAAAGTGAATATGTTCCACCGGCTTCTGATACTGAGAACAAACTAACTGAGATCTGGTCAAGATTACTGGTATTAGACAGCCAGCTAATTAGTGCCACCGCTAATTTCTTTGACCTGGGGGGACATTCGCTTTTATCGATTAAGTTAGTGGCTGAAATAAGAACAACATTTGAAGTAGAAATATCAATAAGGACTATTTTTGAAATGATGAGTTTAAGGCTGTTAGCTGACAAAATTGAAATTGAAAAAACATTGTCACAAATAAAAAAGGAAAAAGATAAAGTTGTGATTAAACAAGCGGGCGTATTATGAGTATTCAGCAATTATTAACAAGAGCCGCCAAGCAGGGGGTATTCCTATTTGCCGATAATGGACAATTAGGATTTGAGCTTTCAGTTGATGAGTTTCCGACAGCAATAAAAGCAGAGATACTGGCGTCCAAACAGGAAATTATCGAGTTTTTGAGTGAAGCAGGTGAACATGAAGAGTTGCTTGAGCGACCACCTGTCAAGCAACAAGCTACAATAAATACAGAGCTACCATTATCATTTGCGCAGAAAAGACTCTGGTTTATAGACCGACTGGAAGAAGGTAGTCCTGAATACAATATGCCTACTGCATTAAAGTGCAAAGGTCTGTTTGATGTTAAAGCCGCGGAACAGGCGATTACTCAGATTATCAAACGCCATCATGTACTAAGAACTCACTTCGCAGAAAATCGTGAAGGCCCGGTACAAATTATTAATGAACAGTTTGATTTTCATTTAAAGCAGATCGATCTCACTGATCTATCCCCACAGCAACAACAAATAGAACTTGCTGAGCTGGCTCGTCAGGATCGACAGAAAATTTTTGATCTGACTGGCGACATAATGATACGAGCTTCCTATCTAAAGTTATCTGATGAAGATGGGGTTAATCAGGGGGTCTTATTATTTAATATGCATCATATTGCTTCCGATGGTTGGTCAATGGGTGTTTTAATCAAAGAGTTTGTCGAACAATATCAAGTTGCAATTAAGGGGGAGCAGACAGAACTTTGTGAACTACCCATTCAGTATGCTGATTATGCTATCTGGCAACAACAATGGTTAGCTGGAGAAGTGCTCGATAATCAGCTTGGTTATTGGAAAAAACAGTTAGCGGAGTTACCTGTTGTTCATTCGCTACCACTGGATTACCCACGGCCACAAACACGTCAGCATCAGGCAGATGTTGTTTACGGAGAACTTTCAGCAAAAATAAGTCAAGGTCTACAAGCCTTAGCCAGGTCCCATAATATCACGCCATTTATGCTGCTTCATGGGGCTGTTGCACTGGTGCTATCGCGCCATAGTAATAGTGAAGATATCGTTGTCGGAACGCCTGTTGCTAATCGAATGCAAGCTGAGCTAGAGCCGCTTATTGGATTTTTTGTTAATACATTGATCCTGAGAGTTGATGCCAGTCATACCGATATCGGCAATTATCTGAAGCACGTTAAACAGGTCAACCTTGATGCTCAAGCCAATCAGGATGTTCCTTTTGAACAACTGGTTGAACAAAGTAAACTCAGTCGGACGGCACAGCATACCCCGTTATTTCAGATCATGTTTAGTATGAATACTAATCAACCAACCGATCTTTCATTACAGGGATTAGAGTTCTCTCCTTTGGTCAAAGATGAACTGGTTGCAAAATATGATCTGGAAATAGACGCCAATATTACTCATGCAGGCGTTCAGTTAAGCTGGTTATATGATCGTTCAATATTTAGCCAGCCACATATTAATCAACTCAATAATCATCTGCAAACACTGCTGACCGATTTAGAGAGAGCCACCACTGAAAATATTAGTGAACTAGGAATGTTGTCTCTAGTTGAGCAGGAAAGACTGTTATCAAACATTCACAAGCATCAGAAATTTACTTATGACAATAGCCTGATCCATCAACAATTTGAATCCATGGCTAATCAATATAGTGGTCGTATAGCGATTGAAATAGCGGATATAAAATTGACTTATGCTGCACTTAATAAGCGTGCTAATCAGCTAGCGCACTTGTTAAAGCAGCGCGGTGTAATCGAAGGAGATATTGTTGGTTTGTCCATACCTCGGACAGAGACTATTTTTATTGCTGTTTTGGCAGTGTTAAAAGCGGGAGCCAGTTATTTACCGCTTGATCCACAATACCCTTCATCCCGTTTGCAGTATATGATTGAGGACAGTGGCTTAACCCAGCTGTTAACCTGTGCTGATATTACTGAACAGTTAGCGTTGCCCAAAGAGGTTAACCAGATTAACCTGATTGATGAAAATTGCCTGCAAGAACTATCCAGTTACCCAACAATAAATCTGGAAGCAAGCAGCTTGCAAAAGGCTTCCACAACGGCTTATATAATTTATACCTCCGGCTCAACCGGAAAACCAAAAGGAGTGATGATCTCTCATAGCAATTGGGCTTCATATGTTGAGTCAGTCTCGCAGCTTTATGGAATTAAGAAAGACGACCGGCTGTTACAATTCTCTTCGATCTCGTTTGATATTTTTATTGAGGAAATAAGTTGCTCGTTGTTAAATGGAGCAACTATTGTTATGCCTGAAACCTCTCAGGTTCCTGATTGTCAAAGTTTTTGGAGACAGATTAACCGTCAAAATATTTCAGTTGTTTCAGTGCCAACCGCTTATTGGCATTTAATGAGTAATGATCCGGAACTGGCAAAAAATACATTAAATACTCAATTACGCTTGCTGATTACCGGTGGCGAAGCCATGTCTCCCGCTCATTTACAGATATGGCAAAATGCTATCGCCCAACCAATACAATTGCTAAATACTTATGGACCTACAGAAACAACCGTAGTGGCAAGTTGTTTTGATGTGACTGATTTTCAATGGAAAGATGGAGCCATACCGATTGGCCAACCGCTCTCAAATACGGCAGCTGCAGTACTAAATTCAAATCACCAGTTAACACCGCAAGGTTGTGTGGGCGAGCTTTATATTGCTGGTGATGCTGTTGCCTCAGGTTACCTTAACAATCCACAGTTAACAGCGCAGCGGTTCTTAGATATTTCGTTGGCTAATGAACCGAATAGACGATTCTATCAAACCGGTGATCTGGTGAGGGTTCTGGCTGATGACAATCTTCAGTTTATCGGAAGAGCTGATGATCAGATCAAGTTTCGTGGATTCAGGATTGAACCCGGTGAAATAGAAAAATGCCTGCTAGCAACTGAACTGGTAGCTTCCTGCGTAGTTATGGTTCGTCAGGATGCGAATCAGGAAAAACGGTTGGTTGGTTATGTGGTAGGACGACAAGCTTTGGTTAACC
>CBDUHU010000392.1:0-4394 GCA_965366725.1 uncultured Kangiellaceae bacterium | reverse complement strand
CGTTATGAAAACGGAAAACCTGCTGCGATTGATGCGAGTGTTCTATCAACTCAGCATAACCCTGAAGTTAGCCAACAAGATCTACAAGAAGCGGTACGCGAGTTAATTATCAAGCCGATACTACCAGAAGCTCTCATACACGCAGACACCAAATTCCATATCAACCCAACCGGAAACTTTGTAATAGGTGGTCCCGTTGGTGATTGTGGCTTAACAGGCCGAAAAATAATTGTCGATACATACGGTGGTTCAGCACATCATGGCGGAGGCGCATTTTCCGGTAAAGATCCATCTAAAGTTGATCGTTCTGCCGCATATGCAGGACGTTATGTTGCTAAAAATATTGTTGCCGCAGGACTGGCTGATCGTTGTGAAATTCAGATTTCTTACGCGATAGGTGTTGCCGAACCAACCAGTATTAGTATTAATACATTTGGAACCGGTAAGATCAGTGAAGATAAATTAACCCAGTTGGTTAAACAGCACTTTGATCTAACACCTTATGGAATTACTCAGATGCTAGATCTAATCCGTCCAATTTATCGAAAGACAGCTGCTTACGGTCACTTTGGGCGTGAAGATGCTGACTTTACCTGGGAAAAAACAGATAAAGCCGAAGCACTAAAAGCGGATTCTGGATTATAAATTCTTTTCTAAAACCGCTTATTGGTTAAGCGGTTTTAAACTTCAAATTGAGGGGCGCTGCAGCGGAAAACAAAACGAACAGTCGTTTTGGAAGTTTTTCGTCACGCTCAATTTGTGGTTCATTTAACTTAGTAAGGGCGCTCTATTCAAATGGAGACTTGTCATGTCGACTAATGACTTTTTTGTCAAAGACCTATCTCTGGCCGAATGGGGTCACAAAGAAATAGCAATAGCAGAAACTGAAATGCCTGGGCTAATGGCCATGCGCAAAGAATTTGGCGAAAGTAAGCCGCTGAAAGGCGCGCGGATCGCTGGTTCACTGCATATGACCATTCAAACCGCGGTATTAATTGAAACGTTAGTAGCTTTAGGTGCCCAGGTTCGTTGGGCTTCTTGTAATATATACTCGACTCAAGATCATGCTGCTGCTGCGATTGCTGATAAAGGCATTCCGGTATTTGCTTATAAAGGTGAAACTCTTGAAGAGTATTGGCAATTTACCCACAGTATTCTTGATTGGGGTAATGGTGAAACAGCTAATATGATCCTTGATGATGGTGGGGATGCAACACTAGCCGTTATTTTAGGCGCTAAAGCAGCTAAAGATATCAGCGTACTGGATAACCCTGGAAGCGAAGAAGAAACATTTATGTTTGCTTCGATCAAAGCTCAGTTAGCAAAAGACCCTGAGTTATATGCGCGTCTTTCACAAAATGTTCAAGGCGTAACAGAAGAAACCACTACTGGTGTTATGCGACTCAATCAAATGGCAAAAGAAGGAACCCTTCCTTTTCCAGCGATTAATGTCAATGACTCAGTTACCAAATCAAAATTCGATAACCTTTATGGTTGCCGAGAATCATTACTTGATGGTATCAAACGTGCAACTGATGTCATGATCGCAGGAAAAATTGCGCTGGTCTGTGGATATGGTGACGTTGGTAAAGGCTGTGCTCAGTCTTTACGTGGTCAGGGTGCCACTGTTTATATCACTGAAATTGATCCAATTTGTGCACTTCAAGCGGCAATGGAAGGGTTTCGAGTGGTTACTATTGAAGATATGGTTGACCAGACGGATATTTTTGTTACCACCACAGGTAACTTTGACATTATTCGTCATGAACATATGCAAGCAATGAAGGATCAGGCTATTGTATGTAATATCGGTCACTTTGATAATGAAATTCAAGTTGCAACATTGAAGGAATATCAATGGGAAAATATCAAACCTCAGGTTGACCACATTATTTTCCCTGATGGCAAGCGTATCATCTTACTTGCTGAAGGCAGACTGGTTAATTTAGGTTGTGCGACAGGACACCCAAGTTTTGTAATGTCTAATTCTTTTACCAACCAGACATTGGCACAAGTTGAACTTTGGGCTAATGGTGATGACTACGATAATAACGTGTATATTTTGCCAAAACATCTTGATGAAAAAGTTGCTCGCTTACACCTTGAGAAAATAGGTGCTAAGTTAACAGTACTAACACAAGAACAGGCGGATTATATTAACGTCAATATTGACGGACCGTATAAGCCTGATCACTATCGTTATTAATTGTTAAACCTATATATGGCGGAGTAACTCCGCCATATATTGTTACTTACTTTATCTGTAAACTTATGCGTATCCATCGTTTTCATTGTCCAATAGAAATATCAACGGGAAGCCTTGTTAACCTACCTAAAGAGGCAAGCCATCACTGTATTCAGGTATTACGTTATAAGGTAAATAGTGAGTTAGTCCTGTTTAATGGCGACGGATTTGATTATCACGCGAGAATATCTTCCATTTCTGCTAAATCCTGTCAGGTTGAAATTCTCTCAAAATACCAACCAGATACTGAATCAAAATTAAAAATACACCTATATCAGGGAATTGCCCGTGGCGACAAAATGGATTTGATTATCCAGAAATCTGTAGAATTAGGCGTATTTCAGATTACTCCAATATTTACCGAACGCTGCAATGTTCGATTAACCGAAAAGCGATTAACCAAAAAACAAGCCCACTGGCAACAGGTGGCCATAAGCGCTAGCGAACAATCAGGTCGAGCAATTGTTCCAAAAATAAACACTGCAATCAGCATAAAAGACATACAATTGACTGAAAATGCCAGCAGTTACCATCTGGACCCGGCTGCTACCAATCAACTAGCTGATTGCACACCTAACATATCGATAAATCTGTTTATTGGTCCTGAAGGGGGCTTTTCAGAATTGGATCGACAAAAATTATCCAATTTGTCGAGTCAGGGTTTAAGAATAGGACCTAGAATATTAAGAACTGAGACTGCTGGATTGTCTTGTATCTCCATATTACAGTCACATTTTGGCGATATGTAAGTACTTTCGAGTTATTTTTTTAGGTAAATATTCACGTTTATTTCCTTACTCAATTTGCTCCATTTCATACGAAGTGACATTTTTTGAACTTTTTATTTTTGTGACGGAGTTCACAAAAATAAAAATATCTTTTAAAATCAGCCAATTAGAAACCACTAACAAAATAAGGTCAGTTTAAGTGACAAATTTTGGCATATTAAATCCCCTACATATAAATATTCTTTGTTCTTTTAAAACAATAGGTTATAAGCAACATCCGTTGTATTACTTTAACAAATATAATAACATGGGGTTGATGGTAAAAATCTGACCATGGAGCGAATTAGCTGACACGGCTTGTCTATGGGTTAAGGGGTTGAATCATAAGCAGCATCAACCTCTATTTTTTATAAGAAATAGTTGAAAATATAGGTATTTAAATGAAATATGCTAGATTAATTAAAACTTCGGTTATTGCATTTGGGCTAGCTTCTTCGGCAGCAATGGGCGTCACTCAGGGTCTATTAGGACCAACCTCAACCGGTGATCTGATTATTACACTAGATATTGATGATCTGGTTCGCATCAATAACTTAAACGATATTAACCTTGGTACTTTTGGTGGTGGCGCAGGTAACCTGACCGGTTCGGATGCTTTCTGTGTATACCGTAACGGTGCCGGAAATTATAATATCAATATGACAGGCAGTGGAACAGCAAGTGCTTTCACATTAGCCAGCGGAGGGAATACAGTTCCTTATTCAGTTGACTTTGTTAATGGTGCTACAACAACTGCAATGGCAACTGGTACGGCTTTAACAGGCCAGACAGGTGCTAACACTACCAGCGAAACTTGTGGCGGAGCAGATAACGTATCAATCAATGTCGCAGTAGCTAATGCTGACTTAGTTGCAGCACCAGCCGGTACCTACACAGGTACATTGACGATGGTCGTCGCGCCAGAATAATAGAACTCTTCTATTATTTTCTTACTCGGCAATCAAAGCAGGTTAATAATATACCTGCTTTGATATTGTTTTCTACTTTAGTAGCAAAGAACTAAATTATTGAAAATTCTTTGATAACTATCCGAGGTTGGAAGCTAATGCGGTATCATGCGTTTTACAAATCACTCTTTGCTGTTGGACTTATGTTTAGTTTGTCCAATAACTCACTCGGAAATGTAAAAGTCTCTAATTTAGATGATTTCAATTTTGGCCTCTATAGCGGCTTTGGGAATCTTCGTAACGATGACAATCTCTGTATTAACTCCATACCTGTAACCAACTATCAAATCACTTTCACTGGCAGTGGGGTTGGCGGATCTTTTGAAGTCAGCAATGGTTTTAACTACTTACCTTATATCGTCCGTTTTAATGATAGACCACGCAGAGCCGGCGGCAAGAAAGTGGTTAGTGGAA
>CBDUHU010000391.1:0-4400 GCA_965366725.1 uncultured Kangiellaceae bacterium | reverse complement strand
TGATCTGGCATATCAGAATTTACGTCAGATTATGACTGATACCCAAGCTTTAGCATTACTTTACTCTCCAGGTACTAAACTCTACGAAGCAATTAACAACCGAATCAGAGACGGGTTACGTAAATTTGCTTCTCACCGACGAGTTGATACCAATGACACGCCACTGGTTGTGTTAGCACATTCTTATGGTGGGGTGATGATGTCCCATTATATCAAAGAAATGCGGGAATCCGAATCAGGTTTGAGTAACTTTGAAACAATGAAGACACTTGCTGGCTATATTACATTTGGTAACCCAATGGGAATTTATTCACTTGAGTCGGCTAATTCTATTCTGGGAGAACCTTGTAATATTGTCGGCGAAGCTTTGGATGATGATCTTCAGAAGAGAGCTAGATGGTACAATTTTTACGATAAAGATGACATTATTGCCTACCCACTAAAAGGACTTTCTGACGAGTTTAACTCGTATGTACACGGCGACTTTGAAATTAATGTTGGTAGCGCTGCGACTTCATGGAATCCAGCGTGTCATACAGGCTACTGGGAAGATAAGGATTTTTACCGTCCAGTGGCCGACTTTATTGGTGAACTAAGAGCACCGCATTCATTCTGGAAGAGCTAAATACACTAATGGATGTAATGCTCCATTGAGTATATTCGCTCTCTGATAAAACACTCAAAGCCCGCGTTAGCGGGCTTTTTAAATGTCATGCCAATAGACTAAACCGGTTGGCTCAATGTTGAATATTTGTGAAACCCTGACGGTTGATTTGTCATTTTTGACTTGTTGAGTGTTAAGGGTTTGTTATAGGTTGATAGATAGTCTAATAGTTATGGATTTAAATGAAGTTCAAATCAGTGATCTTGGGAAAATATATAATCTCCAGAAAACGATAAGACAGCGAGAAAAGAAAAAGCTTCCTGTTGATCAGCTCAACTCGAAACTCTCTACCATTGTTACTCGTTCGAGACAGAGAACCAGTGAAATTAAACAAAGCTTTGCGGGGATTGGATTAGAGCAAAACCTCCCGATTACTGCAGAAGCAGATAAAATCACTGAATTATTAGAGTCAAACCAGGTGGTTATTCTCGCGGGTGAAACTGGTTGCGGTAAGACAACCCAACTACCTAAAATTTGTTTACGTGCGGGTTATGGTGCCCGTGGTTTAATTGCACATACTCAACCAAGAAGAGTTGCTGCCACCAGTGTTGCCAAACGAATTGCGGATGAAACAGAGTCTCAACTGGGTGATTTGGTAGGTTATTCAATTCGTTTTAATAATAAGTTATCAGCCAAAACCCGTGTAAAACTAATGACAGATGGGGTGTTATTGACTGAACTGGAATCTGATCCACTACTATCCCGTTACGAAGTCATTATTATTGATGAAGCTCATGAAAGAAGCCTCAATATTGATTTTTTACTCGGTTTTCTTAAGCAAATATTGGTTAAACGAAAAGAGCTAAAGCTAATTATTACTTCAGCAACGATTGACCCTCTCAGGTTTTCAAGAAATTTTAATAATGCACCTATGTTAACTGTTGAAGGTCGGAGTTATCCCGTTGAGGTCAGGTATCACGATCCGGATAAGGATAAGAATAATAGTGACAATGTTGATTCATTACTAGATAGAGTTGTCTATGCAGTAGATGAATGTATGGCCGAATCTTCAGGTAATATTTTGATATTTGCTGATGGTGAAGGGCAAATCAAGACTATCGTAAAGTATCTCCAACAGCAAAATGATCAGCAAACTCAGGTGCTTCCGCTTTATGCAAGGCTTGGGATTAAAGAACAGCAGAAAATATTTGAGACTAGTAACCATCGAAAAATAATTGTATCAACTAATGTAGCTGAAACCTCACTAACGGTTCCAGGAATTATTTTTGTTATCGATATAGGGACTGCGCGAGTTAGTCGTTTTAGCCATCGTAATAAAATACAGCAGTTACCCGTTGAAAAAATTTCGCGAGCCAGCGCTGATCAGCGCAAAGGTCGGTGCGGGCGAGTGGCCCCGGGAATTTGTATTCGACTTTATTCTGAAGATGATTATCAACAACGCGAAGAGTTTACTTGTGCAGAAATAAAAAGAACCAATCTAAGCTCTGTGGTTTTACGCTTAAAAGTGATGAAGGTTGAAAATGTTGAGCATTTTCCCTTTATTGAGCCGCCTGGAGAAAGAGCGTGGAAAGTCGCATTTAATAGTCTGTTTGAACTAGGTGCAATCAATCAACAACAACAGATCACCGAGCTGGGCAGGCAAATGGCAAAATTGCCGGTAGATCCTCAGTTGGCTTGTATTCTAGTGCAGCCAAAACTGGCTGCAGTTGAGGAAATGTTGATTTTCTGTTCATTAATGAGCGTTAGAGATGTGAGAGAAAGGCCTCATGAAAAACAGCAGAAAGCCGATCAGTTGCATAAAATTTATCATCAGAAAGATTCAGATATATTAACTGCAATTAACCTGTGGCGGCAGTTGGAAGAAAATAAAAATAAATTATCATCCAATGGGTTTAAGAAGTGGTGCAGTGAAAATTTTATTAATTTTTTGGGCTGGTTAGAGTGGCGTAAAGTATTTTTCCAGTTAAAAGAGGCGGTTGAAAGTATTGGGGTTAAAGTAAATTCTACACATGCGGATGCGGACGATTGCCACCGGGCTTTGATTCCGGGCTTTGTTACCCATATTGTCTGTCAGTCACCAGAAGCTCATTATCAGGGAGTGAGGGGATTAAAGGTCTGGTTGCATCCATCATCTTTATGTTTTAAGAAAAACAAGCGTTGGTTAGTTTCGGCAGAGATGATTGAAACAGAAAAACTGTTTGCTCGCATGAACTGTCCAATTGAGCCACATTGGATAGAGCCAGTAGCGAAACACCTTTTAAAAACGGCCTATAACGATATTCACTGGCGAAAGAAGAATGGCCAGGTAATGGCTCGTTTAAACCTGACTTTATTTGGTTTACCTGTGGCAAATCAAAGACTGGTTAATTATTCAGTGGTTGACATTGTAAGGTGCCGGGAAATTTTCTTAAAAGAGGCACTTAGCGGTGATAACTTGACTGAAGATTTTCCGTTTATGCAAGCTAACAGAAAGAAGTTAGCAAATTTAACTGAACAGGAACAAAAACAGCGACTGAACAATATTCGGCTGGACGATGATGGGGTGGCTGAACTTTATGCTGAAGTGCTGCCAGAGCATATTGTAAGCATGGCCAGTTTGAAAAAATGGCTTAAAAAAGACTATAAAATCAGAAATAAACAGTTGATGTTTAGTCTTGAACAACTGACACAAAATCGGTTGAAAGAAGGCGTCGATTATCCTTCTCATATTACGATTAAAGGATTTGAGTTAGAACTGAGCTATTGCTTTGCTCCAGGAACTGATCAGGATGGTGTGAGTGTAGATATTCCGCCCAGCATGTTGACCCAGTTTACTGATCGAGATTTTGACTGGTTGGTACCCGGGTATCTTGAGGAAAAAGTACTTGTTTCTTTAAAGTCATTACCTAAATCGATACGTAGAGATCTTATTCCTTTAAATTCTACTGCGAAAAATTGTACTCAGGAGTTGATGAAACTGGAGCAAACAGGGAAACGTTTTGTTGATGAACTAGCCAGAGTGGTCCAACGGCAAAGTGGTAAACAAATAAAACCAGCTGATTTCTCGATGGATAAAATACCGTCGCACTTAACAATGAAGTTTAAAACCGGTAAAAACAAAACGGCTAGTTATTTGTCTTCACTTGTGTCGGTAAAGAAGAATCGGCAACAGGTAGTCAGTTTTACAACTGAAAATGTATCTGGTCAGAGCTATAAGTGTTGGCAATTCGAGGATTTTCAAGTTGAACAGCAGATGCAACACAAAGGTCAACTTAGTAGAGTTTTTCGAGGACTATATGATTGTCAGGATAAAGTTATTATTAAAGAGTTTCCATCACTAGAGAATGCGCTGGTTAATCATAGACAAGGTATTGCTAAACTAATCTGTATGGAAAATGAAGCATTGCTTAATCAGTTTTTTAATAGTTGGCCAGATAAAAAGCAACTAGAAAGGTTGTCGATTAGATTTGAAGGGTTCAGGCCGCTATTTAATACGATTACCCTAAAGTGGGCTATCGAGTTAATTAGACTGGCGGGCAATGAGCGCAAGCTGACCAGAAAGCAGTTTGAGCTGCTGGCTAAAGAGTTTTCAGAGAATTTTAGACCTGTATTATCACAGCAACTAACCAACTTGATCCCGCTCATAAAATTAAGAGAAAAAATATATTCACAGATCAGTGAGTTGAACCAGAGTGCTTTGGCTGATTCAATTAATGATTTGAAGCAACAACTCTCACAGTTGTGGTCTTCCGCAGTATTTCTGTCTGCCGGTAGTGAATTGTTAATTAATTATTTG
>CBDUHU010000390.1:0-4402 GCA_965366725.1 uncultured Kangiellaceae bacterium | reverse complement strand
TGCTTGCCGACTTTATTGGTGCAACCATTTCTGATGATTTAATTCGTAAGCTTGATGTAGTCGATTTTGCAACTCCGGCAAAGTTAATTTCCACAACCCAGGTTGGCGGAAATATACGCCTGGCAATTGATACGCTGGATGAATTTGAATATTTAGCTTATCAGGCAGAAAATACTTTTGTTATCGAATTGAAGCCATTGACCGTTGAAGAGGTTGAGCGTAAAAAACTGAATGAGCCTGTCTATACCGGGGACAAAATATCATTTAGCTTTCAGGATGTTTCTGTAAGAGCTGTATTATCGATTATTTCTGAGTTTACTCAAATTAACATTGTGACCAGTGATACGGTATCCGGTTCAATCACTTTACGTCTGGATACTGTGCCTTGGGATCAGGCGTTAGATATCGTTCTTAAGACAAAAGGCTTAGATAAACGTCAAAATGGTAATGTAATGTTAATTGCGCCAGCTGAAGAAATAGCGGCAAGAGAGACATTAGAACTTCAGACAGAAAAGCAAATAGAACAATTAGCACCTTTGAGAAGTGAGTTTCTTCAGATAAACTATGCAAAAGCAGATACTTTAGCCGAATTGATCCAGACAGAAGGTGCGAATTATTTGTCGCCTCGTGGTAGTATTGCTGTCGATGAGCGAACCAATACACTTTTGGTTCAGGATACAGCTAAAAAAATGGACCAAATCAGGTTAATGGTGAGACGACTTGATGTACCTGTGAGACAGGTACTGATAGAATCTCGTGTTGTTGTTGCTGATGATGGATTTGAAGAGGAACTTGGGGTAAGGTTCGGTATCACTGATCGTGGTGGTGACGGCGCGATTTCTGGTAGTACTGCTGGAAGCGATGGTGTCTTTTTTGACAATGACCCAGGTGATCGAACATTTGCGGTTAATCTTCCTGTCAGTAATGCGGCTGGTAGTATCGGTTTGACCGTTGCAAGATTATCAGAGGGGACAATTCTTGATTTAGAGTTGTCGGCTCTGGAAAGTGAGAATCGTGGAGAAGTAATAGCCTCTCCAAGGGTAATTACAGCTAACCAGAAAGAGGCATATATAAAAGCTGGTGAGGAAATACCTTATTTAACAGCCAGTAGTGCGGGTAATACGACAGTTACCTGGCGAGAAGCGGTATTAAGTTTAAAGGTTACTCCACAAATCACCCCAGATGATCGTATAATCCTAGATCTGCAAGTGAATCAGGATACTCGTGGTGAAAATGTGCTGAATATAGGTCCAGCGATTAATACACGAGAGATAGCAACACAGGTTCTTGTGGAAAACGGTGAAACAGTTGTTCTGGGTGGCGTTTATCAGCAGCGAACTAATAGAGATGTTAGTAAGGTGCCCTTTTTAGGTGATTTACCTGGAATTGGTGCATTATTTCGCTCAACAAAAGATTCTTCAGCAAAACAAGAGCTGTTGATGTTTGTTACACCAAAGATTGTGAAAGATACAGTCTTATAAAGTCTATCTGGAATATATAGTGGTAAGACCCGCTTAGGCGGGTTCTTGCGTTTATGAAGCAGGAAAATATAATAGTAATAGCTTATGTTGAAAGGTAAAAGAAACGTATTTTTAGTCGGCCCGATGGGGGCTGGCAAAACAACTATCGGCAAGCAGTTGGCGCAGATATTACATCTTGAGTTCATCGATTCTGATCAAGAGATAGAATCACGCACTGGCGCACCAATCGACTGGATTTTTGATATTGAGGGTGAGTCCGGGTTTAGAGAACGCGAAAAAGGCGTTATCGCTGAACTGACTCAAAATCAGGGGATAGTACTTGCGACTGGTGGCGGGGCAATATGTGAAGCCGAAAATAGAACTTTTCTAGCGGGTCGAGGGATAGTTGTTTATCTAGAAACTTCCATAGAACAGCAGGTTGAGCGGACTCGCCGGGACAAAAGGCGTCCTTTGTTACAGGGTACTGACGACCCTGAAGCAACACTAGTTGCTTTGCATACAGAGCGCGATAAGTTATATCGGGAAATTGCGGATATTGTTGTTGCAACCAATGAAAATTCAATTAAGTCAGTAGCTAATAAAATTGTTTCTCAGATAAATCAGGGGTAGTTCCGCAGAATGAGCCAGATAGCGGTTAACCTGGGTAAGCGCAGTTATAATATTTACGTAGAAGAAAAGCTGTTAGCAAATTCCAGTGGAATAGAGGACTATTGCATTGGTAATAAAGTACTCATTTTAACTAATGAAACAATAGCACCAATTTATTTTGAATATCTTGCTAACTGCTTTAAGAATAAGACACTTTATCAGTTCATTCTTCCAGACGGTGAAATTCACAAAAACCTGACTAGTTATAGCAAGGTTCTCGATTTTCTGATCCAACAAGGTTTCAGACGAAATGATACGTTAATTGCTCTCGGTGGGGGAGTAATAGGCGATCTTGGTGGGTTTGTTGCTGCAAGTTATCAGCGTGGAATGGGATTTGTACAAGTGCCCACAACGCTGTTGGCTCAGGTTGACTCTTCTGTTGGTGGCAAAACCGCCGTCAATCATCCCGCCGGGAAAAATATGATAGGGGCTTTTTATCAGCCTAAAGCTGTTTTTATCGACACAGACACCCTTGACACTTTACCTGAGCGAGAGTTTATTTCGGGGCTTGCCGAAGTCGCTAAATATGCTATTTTAGGTGAGTCAGAGATAAAAAAAATACTTTTAGAAGATACTGCGCTAGTGAATAAACGGGATAAACGTGTTTTAGCGAGGTTGATTCAATTAAGTTGTGCAAAGAAGGCACAGGTTGTTTCTGCTGACGAAGAAGAGCGTGGTAGTCGCGCATTGCTCAATCTTGGCCATACATTTGGTCATGCGATTGAAAAAATGACAGATTATTCTCATTATCTTCATGGTGAGGCTGTTTCGATTGGTATACAAATGGCTATTAATTTATCACTTGATAAAAAACTGATATCAAGTGATATTGCTCAGCAATATAAAAATATGTTAATTATTTTGGGACTACCTGATTCAACCAGTGCTCCCGTTACTGCTGAGGGAATACTAAGTGCAATGAAACTTGATAAGAAAAATATCAGTGAAAAATACCGATTGATCTTACCTTGTGATAAGCAGTGTGTCATTGTTGAAGAAAGTAATAGAGCATTATTAACTGAGGCGATCCTTAAACAAATTAATTAATTCAGGATGTTCATTAAATATTCTGTACTGTTATTTTCGTAGTGTTTTCTGTTGTTTGAGATAGTGGTTAACTAGTTCACAACATTAGCTCGATAGCCTCAAAAATAGTCGCACAGAGTAATATGAGTCAGTGAGCTTTTCTTTAGTTTTTTGCAAAGAAATTAAAATCTGCTAAGTCATTATTTGGTGGTAGTTTTTAATCCCGAATTTGGTTGATGAGTAACTTTATTCTATAAATACGTAATAATAAAAATCATAGGTAGACGACATTGAGTTATGTAAGTTTACAAAAAGGTCAATTATTAGATTCACTGGAAAATCAGGTACTGTACGCTGATCTAGTGAGTACCATTATCGGACCGCGGGGTATTGGTAAGAGCTTTTTTCTTGAACACCTTCATAACAGACTTGAAAATCAGGTCTATCTATCTCAAATTGAAGCTGATTCAATGATGAGTGCCGCTCAACTAGATAAATCGATTAGCTTACAACTTGGTTTAAGTTGGCAGGATAAGAGTGGTTCTTTGCTTGATAAGATTGGTTCGGAGCTTGAACAGAGAGTTTTACTGACGATTGACAATGCCCACTTACTTTCTCTTTCCTGTCTTGAATATTTACTTGAGCTTGCTAATGAACAGCTTGCTAACCGTCAGGTTAAACTATATATCGTACTTGCGGGAGAACTGGTTTTAGCAAAGAAGCTCAGTGAAACTTCAATTGTTAAGATAAATCCAGATATTTGCGCTGTTTTCGAGCTTCAACCGGTTGCAGAGAATGAAGTTAAAGAGTTGGTTAATGAGTTTCAGGGGAAGTTAACTGGTTCAATTCCTACTTTATTTGATGAAGATAAAACTAACCAGTTATGGCAATTAACGCAGGGAGTTCCTGGTCAGATAAAAGCGCAGTTAAATCAATGGCTTATGGAAGGTCAGGCTTCAGAAGAAGATAATGGGCATTCTAGTGGTGTTAGTCAATATTTAAAATCAGCTGGTTATGTTGTTATTGCAGCGGCTTTGTTATTGGCTCTTTATTTTCAGGATGAGATCAACTCTCTGATCATGCCTGTAGAAAAAGTGCAGGCACAAAAAGAAAAAACAATTCCTGATAATCAGATAAAAAAGCCGATTGCTAACCCTGTTGTTATTCCAAATCCAGTTTCTAATAACGAGACTAACGAGACTAACGAGACTAACGAGACTAACGAGACTAACGAGACTAACGAGACT
>CBDUHU010000389.1:0-4415 GCA_965366725.1 uncultured Kangiellaceae bacterium | reverse complement strand
AAAGGTATCGCTTGGGCTTTATGCTTATCCTGCGCTGATGGCAGCTGATATTTTAATGTTTAATGCTAACAAGGTTCCCGTTGGCAAGGATCAGATCCAGCATGTTGAAATGGCACGTGATATTGCCGCACGGTTTAACCATCATTATGGTGAACAGTTTGCTCTTCCGGCTGCGGTTGTTGATGATTCAGTTGCTGTTCTACAAGGTTTAGATGGTCGTAAGATGAGTAAGAGTTATAACAACACGATTCCTCTGTTTTTACCTGAAAAGAAACTTAAAAAGCATATCAATAAAATCAAGACCAATCTGCTTGAACCTGGTGAGCCGAAAGATGCTGATACCTCAACGGTATTCCAGATCTGGAGAGCTTTTGCTAATGAGCAACAGACTACTGAAATGCGCACTGAATTTGAAAATGGAATTGGCTGGGGAGAAGCAAAGAAGCGCTTATTTGAGTTAGTTAATGATGAGTTAAAAGAGGCCCGGGTAAAATACAATGAGCTTATTTTAGATCCTGAGTATATTGAAAACGTATTATTGAAAGGTGCGGAAAAAGCACGTAGTCACAGCGCTCCATTTTTGAAACAGTTAAGAGAGTCTGTTGGAATTAAGCCATATGCCTAACTTAAGATAAAAAGGTTGAACTGATAAAGCAAAATTTAGTCGGATAAAAAGCTCAATAGCGCTTTTTTTCTATTGAGAATCTCTAATGCTTGTTGTTTTTTAATCAAAGTAAATCTTAACTTGTCTTTCGCTTTTAGCTGTCCCAGTAGTGAAAGATCAGCACTAATGATATTGGCGATTCTTGGATAACCACCAATTGATTGGCCATCAACTGATGAAATGATAGGCTGACCTGACGGAGGTATTTGAATGCTTCCCTGTATCAGGCCGCTAGACGTAATCTGGATGTCTGTTGATAGCTGCTGCGAATTAGAAACCAATCGTATTCCCATACGATTGGAGTTTGCTAATACACCATAAGACTGCTGATAGAATTGAGCGGTTAGTTGAGCATTAAATAATGATGATTCAACCGAGGGCAGGCAGCGTAGCAGGTAGCTGCCGCTAAAGGTTGGGGTGGCGAATTCCGGTAAGCTTCGTTTATCAGGGGTGGAAAGCGAATAAAAATCCAGGTAATCGTTCGCTGATAACTGCCTGCCGTGGTAACCTCCAAAACCTGCCGTAATATGAGTTGCGTGACTTTGCATAACTTTCTTGATGGTTAATTCCGCCGAAAACGCCAGATAAGCCCTCGCTCCACATTTTAGCTTTCCAAATGATAATACATCACCTTTAGAAAGGTTGATTAGACTGTTGCCTGGAACCGGCTGCTGATTCACTGATAGCTCAAAATGAGCGCCACAGACTGCAATACTTACCGCTGTGTCAAATTTAATAACAGGGCCGACTAGAGTAATTTCGATAACCGCTGAATTTAATGGTTTTGAAACCAGCCAGTTTGCCATCTGCATTGCTAGCGGGTCCATTGAGCCGCCTGGTGATATGCCTTCATCCATATAACCTGTGCGACCACCATCTTGAATACTGGTTTGCAAACCAGCTTTGATAAATTGCATTCCCATCAGTCAGTCTCCAACAACTGATCGTATTTTGCTTTAGTGATCGGGGTAAATTTAACTTGATCGAGTGGCGAAGCTATAAAGTGCGGAGTCGCCTCTGGTGAGAATAGTTTAAGCGGAGTTCGTCCTATAATCTGCCAGCCTCCAGGAGAGTTAACCGGGTAAACCCCTGTTTGGTTAGCACCAATTGCCACTGAACCCGCCGGGATCTGAATAGAAGGGATTGCTTTTCTTGGACAGTTTAATTGGGGGTTAAGACCACCCAGGTAGAGAAACCCCGGAAGAAAGCCGAGCATATGGACACAATAAAGGGTGTTACTATGATACTCAACAACCGCTTTAGCAGACAGTTTGCAGTGTTCGGCAACAAAAGCGAGATCCGGAGCATACTCTGTGTCATAGCATACTGGGATTTTGACTAACCGGGGTTGATATTCAAGCTGAGGTAAATCGCTGTTTAACAGTCGGGTTATTTCCCTGATTAATCGTTCTTCATTGATAGCCAGAGGTTGGTAGCAAAGAGTCAGACTTTGGTAGGCTGGAATAGTCTCAATAATTAGTTCGCTTAAGTGTTGCTCTATATGCCTGGCTAATTGAATAATCCGGCTGGATAACTGATATCCGATCGATTGATCAAATTGTATTACAATCGCAGCATCACCATACTCAACAATTTGATAGTCCGCGTTTCTCATTGTATTTCAATATTGTTCTTATTAAAGCAATTGAATAACTGGGAAGCTATTGTCAATGCGTTATCCGAGTCACCATGTAAGCAGAGTGTCTTTGCCTTAAGCTTGAGTTGCTCACCCTCAATAGTCTTGATCTGATTGTTGGTGACTAGCGACAACGCCTGTTGCAGGCAGTCATGCACGTTTGTGATGACCGCACCTGCTGTTTGTCTGGGAACAAGCTTTCCATTTTTCTGATAACGTCGATCGATAAAAGCCTCCGGGATAAAATCAAGTGAGACTTTATTACAGGCTTGTTCCAACAGCCCACCTGCTAAACCAAAAATGCGATACTTTGGGTAAAAGCGTTTACAGAAGTCTGCCAGTAAAGTTGCCAGCTCACTATTTGTTTCTATATCGTTATATAGGGCTCCATGAAATTTTATATGTTGTAGGGCTATTTTCTCACCAGCCGCAATATTTTCTATGGTTTTTATTTGTTTTTGTAGTGAATTGAGCAAAGACTGTGGTTCCATTACAACGGATATTCGGCCAAAGTTTTTTTTATCAGGGTAACCGGGATGGGCTCCAACTTTTAAATGATAGTGTGCTGCATGGCGAAGTGTGTGTAATATTGTAAGTTGGTTGCCTGCATGCCCACCACAGGCAATATTGCAGCTTGAAATATAAGGCATTAATAAGCTGTCCTGTTGACAATCGTCAACCCCTTGCCCTTCACCAAGATCACAATTGATATCAATCAACAACTTTTGTTGTGTTAGCTTATGAGATTTTGCTTTTTCCAAAATATTATAATAATCCAAATGCTGACATCAGACTTCTACCACTGAGTAGTAGACTAATGATGATAACCATGGCGGCGAGGAAGTTTTGCCCTCTGGTATTTCTATATTGGCCCAGTCTAACTGAATTCATTGCGCTAAATAGAAAAATACAGATGACTGGTAGTAGAATACCGTTGGTCACCTGAGCAAACCAGATAATAGAAACAGGGCGATAACCAATACTGGCAATAATGGTTCCCACGAGCAGTATCGAAAGCCAGATAAGTTTAAATTCAGTGGATTTCAGTTGTTGATTAAGATTAAGAATACCACTGACCGCATAAGCTGCCGCCAATGGCGCTGTAACCGCTGAAGAAATTCCCGCGGCGAATAATCCTACCGCAATAAAAATTTTAGCATTTTCGCCAAAAACTGGTTGTAGTGATGGAGCGAGTTGAGCGATATTCTGAATTTCAACCTGTTGACCAAAAAAAGCAGAAGCGGCAGTTGAGACAATCGCGATTGAAATAATCCCACCCAGAGGAATTGAAATATAAAGATCTTTTCTTGCTTCCCCCAGTTGTTCAGGTTTTTGCCATTTTTGATGAGCCGTTGCTGCATGAAGAAACAAGTTGTAGGGAACTACTGTGGTGCCAATTAAAGCGACCGCGGTAAGTGTTGAGCCCAATGGCAAAGAAGGAACTAATAGCCCAGAAAATAAACTGGCGATATCCGGCTTGCTGTAAATAAAGGTAACAACAAATGCGATACTCATAGTCGCAACTAATGACACCAGTACCTTTTCAACCAACCGGTAGCTGCCCTGCCACAATACAATTAACGCAATGGTGCCAATTATTGCAGGCCATACGGAATACCCCTTTAATTGCACTTGTCCGACTATCGCTTCCAGGCCGAGACTGGCGCCAGAGATATTACCGCTTTGATAAGCAGCGTTACCTATCGCAATCGCGCTGACGATCAGCAAAATAGAAATCAGTTTAGCCAATGGTGAGTCAAAGGATTGGCGAATATTTTCGCCAAGTCCCTGTTGTGTGACCACACCAAGCCTGGCAGCCATTTCCTGCAAAATGATGGTTGCGATAACTGAGAATAATAGTGCCCAAAGCAGGCTATAACCAAAGTTAGCGCCTGCAATTGTTGCTGTTATCACGGTTCCGGGGCCAATAAATGCGGCGGTGACTAAAAATGCGGGGCCAACCTGGGGGATTTTCATCAAACTACAGACCTATGTTATCAGCTGAGTTGATAAGATGAGCCAATGATAAATGAAAATCAAGGTGTTATAAAAAATTTAAGGTAAAACCAGTTGATTTTGAATGGGCGCGGGGAATCATGTTTGCTGTTTTAATCA
>CBDUHU010000388.1:0-4418 GCA_965366725.1 uncultured Kangiellaceae bacterium | reverse complement strand
CTTCCATCCACCAGGAGGCCATTGTTTCACCCGGATGCTGGCGAGCATGAATCCAGATGTTCTTTTTTCCTTCACCAGCTTTTCCTATTACTAATTGATCTAAATCCTGACCATCAATAGACTGTCCCAGTGTATTCAGTTGAACCTTAGGATCACCCATTGCCCAGGCAACAAAATCAGCGCAACGCTCTGTAGAATAAGGCGCAAAGTATGCATAGTAAACTGATTGGTATTCAGGCATATGTTCTATCTGTAATACGCCATCCTGATAACTGGTAGGCACTCTAAACCAGAAATCCTTATCATAGGAAGCAACCGCCTGATATCCCTTCCAACCATCAACATAGGCGGCCTCTTGTGCATTAACAATGCGCAGTTTACAATCCATGCCTTCAGCACCGGTCAAACGGAAATAAAACCACTGGTAGAAATCACTTTGGTTATCTTTTTCAATTTCTAACTCAATCTCACCAGATTGGTCACATTTTATACAGCGGATATTACCACCATTAAAATGACTATTAATATTCATATTCAGAGTTCCTTTTAGCGGATTAGCTGGCACATAATTGATATTATAAGCCTCAAATTAGGTGCAAGCTTATTATAAAAGTACAGTCGAAATCAAAATTAATGATATTGTCGAAAATCAACCACTATGTCAGTATCATGTTTATCGAATGTGAAATAAAAGTATCCGACAGACGTTGGCACTCTAATTAAGCAAATTAATAACTGGAGCCAGAACAAGTAATGCAGCCATATTTAAACGATATTATCCAATCAGCCAATCTGCCTGCGGTAAATTCTATTACCTTTGAACCTATGGCTTCAGAATATCGCTGGCTTTCTGTTGTGGGTAGCATCACCTTTTGGATACTAATCATCGTTCCATTAACCATCGCAAATCACTTTGTCGCTGACATCTCAGTCCCATTCTGGATCTTTTTATCAGTTTTCTTTATCGCCACACTCAGTTGTATTATTAGTTATTACTCGGCTACAGCAAAAGGGTTTACTGTCAGAGAAAGAGATATACTCTATAAAGAAGGAATTTTCTGGCGCAAAACAACAGGGGTTTCATTTAAACGAATCCAGCATATCGACCTTACCCACGGTCCACTTGAAAGGAAGTTCAACATCGCCAGTATTAAACTTTTTACCGCAGGCGGCGCATCGGCAGATCTGAGAATTCCTGGACTGGCAAAAGATCAGGCGGAAAGCCTGAGAACACTTATTCTGGAAAAAACAGGCTTGTCCAATGAGTAGTTCCACTGTTCAATGGCAAAGATTATCGCCAATTTCAATTATTTTCTTTCTCGGTAGAATATTAAAACACATTATCAAAGACGCTCTTCCTGCAATGGCGCCAATAGCAGTTATCCTGTTTAACTCTGACAATAAAGAGTGGATCTCACTGTTGATAATTGTCGGTATGAGCCTTTTTCTGCTAACCAATGCTTTTTTACAATATTTATTTTTTCGATTTCAGGTTCAGCAAGACAAAATAATAATTCATGAGGGCGTATTCAATAAGAAACAGCGTTTAATTAGTTATGACAAAATACAGAACATTAATTTGCTGCAACCCTTCTACTTTAAGCCATTTAAGTTATCAACTCTGCAATTAGAAACTGCCGGTTCAAAATCAAATGAAGCTAACCTGGCAGGGATCACAATAACTCATGCTGAAGAGATAAAAGCAAGCGTTTTAAGTGTACGCCAAAATATTACGGACTCTTTGTTGAACGAAGACTCTGAGTTAACAGAAAAATTTGAACCTGAATTACTAAATAGTGCAGACACCAAAGCATTAGTTAAATACGGTGTCACTAACAATGGCATGTGGTGGTTTTTCGTTTTTATGGCTCCTTTTTTTAGCCAGATTGAAAAGATTGGAGAGCAATGGATCGGCCAGCAAAATATCGATTGGGCGATCGATGCTACTGGTGGTATTTTTGTATTAATACCTCTGATCATTACAACTATCCTATTTTTAATGATCACTTTCTCAATTCTAGGGTCAATTTTTCGCTATCATAATTACCGCTTAACCTATTTAGACAAGACTTTAAAACGTTTTGGTGGTCTTTTAACAACCCATGAAGAATCAGCCAAACTATCTAAAATTCAGGCATTTGTTAATAAAACTAATTTTGTCGGCCGATGGCTTAAAGTCGAAAATGTATTTCTGAAACAGGCGTCAGGCATTCAAAATAATGCTAATAGCAACAATAAATTATTTGTTGTTCCTTCACTAACCCAAAACCAGACCAATGCACTTCTTAACAGGGTATTTTCCCTCACCAGGTTGCCAACCGATTTAGCGAAAGTTAGTCCTCGGTATATTCTAAAAACCTGGGCAATATTAATGTTAATTCCAAGTTCTTTTTGCATCATAATTGCGACTGCAACTCAAGCCTACTGGGTATTGTTATTCTGCCTTATAGGCTTACCAATGTGGTATCTGGTTCATCTAAGGTGGAAGAATTTCGGTTACGCAATTGATTCACAATTTGCCACTATTCGTAAAGGAATGATTGGATACAGACAAATTACTTTTCCACTATTTAAAGTGCAACGGGCAAGTATTAGCCAATCTCCAATGCAAAAACGCAACAACCTGGCTACTTTAAAAATATTCCTGGCTTCGGACAGACTAACGCTTCCTTATATTACACTCGAAGAAGCTGAAAAGTGGTTTGACAAAATAAGCTATCAGATAGAAACTAGTGAGAAAAACTGGTTTTAATTTGAAACGGTGCATTTCATTTGAAAGTTTGACTACTTCTTCTTTCACTGTGCAACATCAAATTAAACAAAGTGCTAGTTTAATTTTTAATCAACTATGTGCTGGCATTAATTTGAAAGTGAATGAAATGCGAGCAATAAGCCAGATCAATATGGGTTACCAGAAAAATAAATGAATAAAGTAAAACGACAACAAATTTTTGAAAAATTAAGAGCCGAAAACCCAAACCCGACGACTGAACTAGAATATACTTCGCCATTTGAACTTTTGATTGCGGTAATATTATCTGCTCAGGCAACGGATGTCGGTGTGAATAAAGCAACCAGAAAGTTATATCCTGTGGCCAATACCCCCGAAAAAATCGCTGCGCTGGGCGTTGAAGGTCTAAAAGAATATATCAAAACTATCGGTTTGTTTAATTCTAAGGCAGCCAACGTAATAAAAACCTGTCAAATGCTCGTATCAGAACATCAATCACAAGTTCCCAATAACAGGGAAGCACTTGAAGCACTACCCGGGGTTGGTCGAAAAACCGCCAATGTCGTCCTGAACACTGCTTTTAAACAACCAACAATGGCAGTCGATACCCATATTTTCAGGGTTTCAAACCGAACCGGAATTGCCAAGGGTAAAAATGTCGTAGAAGTAGAAAATCGACTTCTTAAATTTGTCCCAAAAGAGTTTCTAATGGACGCCCACCATTGGTTAATTCTTCATGGACGTTACACCTGTGTTGCCCGTAAACCTCGCTGTGGTTCATGTATTATTGAAGATCTGTGCGAATTTAAACAAAAAACTGAAATTGAATAGATTATTGACAATAACTGTCATATTTAACTCAAATTAGCAACGTTTACGCGACTAAAAGTAACTATTTTAGCCAAAATTGATGAAATTCAATAGTTTAACCCTTAACATTCCTCTGTTGGCTGTTTATAATCAGATTAATAATATAAAAATGATAAACAACTAAATGGGGGCAAAGATGTTAAAACAACTATTGATTAACCCACAATTCCCTTTTTTATTCAGCAAAACCCGCTATCTGTCATTTTTAGTTATTATTTTTAGCTTAGTCACACCATTTACCGCTTCTGCAGGTAAATATGGAAAATATCAACGTATAGAATTAAGTTCCTGTGAAATTAATATTAGCGCAGATCGGACTTACCCAAACAAAAATGGAATAACCTACTCTGGTAACGTTAAAGTTCTCATTGGTTTTGCCAATCTGAGAGTTGACAAAGTAACTCTGGTAAAAAAGAAAGATGGATCCTGTGAGCTAGTATCAGATTTTAATGATTAGTTTTGATCATTAATGCTGTCAATTTCCAGTTGACTTAACGTTCGACTCTCTCCAATTCCCAGTGTTCCCAGACAAACCTGACCAATTTTTTCTCGGTGCAAACCGGTTACATGATTGCCGACTGCTGCCAGCATTCTTTTTACCTGATGGTAGCGCCCTTCGCTAATACTGAGGCGAATCTGGTTACTATTTAGCTGCTGAACTTCTGCTGGCGCTGTTAACTGATCATCTCCTTTTAACATCACTCCGGCCGATAATTGCTCACACTGACTGTTATCTATAGCAGCAAAAGTCGTTACACGGTAAGTCTTATTACATCGACTTTTAGGTGAGGTAACCTGATGGGTCCACTGGCCATTG
>CBDUHU010000387.1:0-4431 GCA_965366725.1 uncultured Kangiellaceae bacterium | reverse complement strand
GACGTCAAGCTCTTTCTGTGTCTTTTGTCTTTCTAATTCAAGTTCTTTTTCTCGAATGATTAGCTCTCTAGTTTGGTTTGAGACTAAGCCCTTGAGAGTATCAGCATCTATAGGAGGAGGCTGCGAGCCATTATTTGAATTTTTTGGCACTAATTAACCTGCTCTCTTAAAATTGGATTTTTGTATGTTATTTTAAAGCTACCAAATTTCCCACTACCAATTTGACCTGGGATATAATAAGAGGTGTCAATTTCATCAGCAAGGCTAGAGTTGACAAGATCTAAATATTCTTGTGGTGACATATACTCCGTTTTCGTAGGAAGCATACGGCTTGCAGCTTTCATAAAACGTCTCATATACAATAAATTAAGCAGTTTGAACTGCCTAAATCTCCTTTTTGTAAAATAGCCACATTTGTGACAGATTTTGCGGACTATACACGATAATGATTTTTCCGCAACACTAATAAAAACATATACACTTTATAGTATAGATAAAGTTACTTGTAAATAGTTTATATAGCACCTGTATATAGCTAAATGCTATACGATGAAATATAATATAGTATATTTATAATGACTGTAAATAGTATATCTCTGATTGTTATGTAAGAGATATCTTACATTTTTACTGCAGGATGTAAGCTTTCAGGCTTTATATTTGTGTATCGTTTTAAGTTTGCCCAGTCCCTATGACCAGACACAATTGAAACTTGCTCAATTCTGTATCCTTGTTCAAACAAGCGACTGACACCTTCATGTCTCAAGTCATGAAAATGCAAGTCCACAATTTTACGACGCTTACACGCTTTTGCAAATGCTGAACCAACCGAGTCCGGATTATATGGAAATATCAGGTCACCAGGTAACTCTCTTTGCTTACATACGATTTCATAAGTACGACCGAGCAAAGGAACTACTTGATTGTTTCCTAGCTTATCTGTCGGATGTTTCCTATCCCTCACAATGATTGTCTTTTTATTATGATCAATATCATTAAATCGTAAACGTACAATTTCGCCCAGTCGCATACACGAATCTATTGCAAATGAAATTATTGCATTCATTGGAATTCTAACAAGAGGGTTATACTCAAAATATCGTTCAATATCGATGAGTTCATCAGAGGTAGGACGTCTGTCCCTTTGTTTTGCTGAACTCGTCAGATTTAGCAAATTTAGTGTTGGACGCGCATCAGCTATAGGATCAACTTTCCATGGAATTCCCCACATAGATTTTGCTATTTTAAATACTCCAGAAAGAAACGTTAGCTCAACTCTCATTGTTGCGCCTGTTATTGCCTCGCGTCTTCTTTTGCAGTGTTCAACAATATGCACAGAGCTGAGAGTTGATAATGGAATATGACCCAATCCTTCTTTGCAACGCATTAAATTACCATGCTTAGTTTTCGAAATAGGTTTAATTTTGTCAATTTCATCAATGTGACGATCAATTAAGTCGCCAACAGTTGTTCTTTTTAGTATAGAATCGTCGCTAAATGTACCAGAGCTGATTTCTGCTTCTTTATTTGCAGCCCAGATTCTAGCTTCTGCTTCGTTGTTGAATAATTTTGTGATTGGTTTAGGTAGAGATTTTCGGCGAATATGAACACGGGTTTTTCCATTTTTTGTATAAAAACTGGCCATGTATTTGCGTTAGAGTTGTGATATATGTTCTAGATAATAGCATAAAGTGCACACAAATCGCTTTTTTTCTTTTTGTGCATCTCTAAACTGTGCACTTAGTGTGCGTTTTTATGGGAATATAAGGGAATTTGTAGGATAATAAAGGAGGTAATAGCAGTTGTTACTTAGTAAGAATACGGCATAACGATATGATAAATATAGAAAATAATCAAAATGTATTATCACGAAAAATTTGTGTCGCCCCGATGATGGAGTGGACTGATCGTCATGACCGCTTTTTCCTTCGTCAGATATCAAAGTACACGCTTTTATATAGTGAGATGGTTACAACTGGTGCAATATTGCACGGTAACAGGGAGCGTTTTTTACAGTTTAATCAGCAAGAACATCCGCTAGCGATTCAACTAGGTGGTAGTAACCCGAGTGAACTAGCTGAGTGTGCAAAGATCTGCGAACAATATGGTTATGATGAAATCAATCTGAATGTCGGTTGCCCATCTGACCGTGTACAGTCAGGCCGGATAGGTGCCTGTTTGATGGCTGAACCTGAATTGGTAGGAGATTGTTTAGCGGCAATGTCTGATGTTGTTAAGGTTCCGGTGACAGTAAAGCATCGAATTGGTATTGATGATCTGGATAGTTACCAGCACTTAACTAATTTTGTTGACGTTGTTTCTCAATCTGGCTGTAAGACATTTATTGTTCATGCACGAAAAGCGATTCTTTCAGGATTAAGTCCGAAGCAGAATCGCCAGATACCCCCATTAATCTATCCAAGAGTTTATCAACTAAAACGAGATTTCCCCAATTTGGAGATTATTATTAATGGCGGAGTGACTTCGTTAGCAGAGGTAGAGGAACATTTACAAAATGTTGATGGGGTGATGATCGGAAGAGAGGCTTATCACAACCCCTATATCCTTGCTGATGTTGACTCGTTATTTTTTGATAGTGCTGACTCGTCACCGTCACGTCAGCAAGTTATTGAAAAATTAGTTCCTTATATTGAAAGTCAACTAGCACAGGGAACCAGGTTACAACATATATCACGTCATATTTTAGGATTATTCCATGCCCAGCCAAATGGAAAACTATGGCGTCGTTACCTCAGTGAAAATGCCTATCGTAAAGAGTCAGGGATTGAAGTTATTCACCAGGCATTAAGGCTGGTAATTAACGAAAAGGCCGAATAGAAATGTTTAATATGATGTTGTCAATTTCACCAAAAGTTGGTTTTTCAGCTCATTGAGAGCATTTCTTTTTGCCTAAGTAAGCCCTTCTAAGTTACCTGTGATTTCGTTTTTATTTATTATAATCAATGGGTTATTGAGTTAATTTCTTTTTTGGCATGATCTGTGAATTGTTAATAACTAAATCTTAAAAGCTTCTATCAGGAAGTTTCAGATTTAACCAGTTTGCAAATCACAGTAAAAGAGAGGAAACCAATGGGCGTATTTAATCGTTTTTCAGACATCATAAACAGTAACGTTTCAGCAATGTTAGACAAGGCAGAGAATCCTGAAAAATTAATCCGCATGATTATTGCAGAGATGGAAACAACTTTGTTTGATGTTCGTACTGATTCGGCCAAGACAATTGCTGAAAAGAAAGAGATGGAACGTCAGCTAAAGAACATGCAGGGGGAAGTTGACTTATGGCAACAGCGAGCAGAAAAGGCACTCGCTAAAAATCGAGATGATTTAGCCAAGCAGGCGCTTCACGAGAAACATCGCATTGAACAGGCTATTGAAGCACAAACTAAAGAACTGGAGGAGTTGGAGAAAGCTCTGCTTCGTTTGGAGCAGGATATCGGAAAACTTCAAGCCAAGCTTAATGATGCGCTGGCCAGACGGGATGTTTTAATTGCTCGCCAAGAGACAATTAAATCAACCATTCAAACTCGTAAAAAACTTGATGATCGCTCAATTAATGAAGCGATAAACCGTTTTGAAAGATTTGAGCAACGAATGGATGAGTTAGAAGCAGAAGTGGAAGCCATGGATCTTGGTCGCAATGTGAGCTTAAGTCAACAAATCGACTCGCTTGAAGAAGACGATGCGCTAGAAGCTGAATTAGCAGAATTGAAAAAGAAAGTGGGCTCAAAAGCTTCTTGATTTATTCAATTGCCAAGCCATTACCCAGCGAAATTACATCAGGAGAATAGTATGAGTAAATATAGCCATTACAGACGACAAGAAAGTTACCCTCATCGCGCTTCTTACCGCGGAAAAGTAATGGGCGTGTGTGCAGGACTAGCCAGACAATTTGGCTGGGATGTTACATTAGTCAGATTGGTTGCTCTGTTGTGTTTATTCACATTTACAGTACCGACATTTTTTGCCTATGTTGTCGCTGGAGCGTTATTTTATTAGATTGGTTTGTCTTTTTAATTTGGCACTGACTTCTTCAGGTAATTCAACTTGAAGAAGTTTTTTGTGATCTTGACATGCTATTTACTTAGCTAACTTGTTACAATCATAATATCAAATGGTAACAAATTGATTTATTCATGATAAAAAATAACATACCTGTTTTAATGGTGATTACATTTTTGCTCAGTCTGTCATCGGTATCTGCTAATGATGGAGTAAAAATCACGGGGGTAAAACTGCCGCGACTACCAGAAGTTAGTCAAACTTCTGCACTTTACTTTGTTATTGACAACAACACCGATAGCGCACTCACACTCGTTGGGGTATCAACCCCGGTAGCCCGTTACGCGATGATACATCGATCAGTTGAAGTAAATGGTATCGTTAAAATGGAACACCTTGATAGTTTGGTAG
>CBDUHU010000386.1:0-4433 GCA_965366725.1 uncultured Kangiellaceae bacterium | reverse complement strand
ACATATTTCCACTTATCAAAATATACCTGATTAATCATTGTTATCAGCTTTCGCCAAACTTATTTTAAATCCGTCACTATTCAAATAGTTAACATTCAATTGCATAGACTATGCACATTTTTGCATATTCTATGCAATTTTATAAAACTGAATAGTTAACAATATTTATTTGATATCCCCATTAGTCAGGAATAGTTTTAATAATGACAGTTTATTCAACAAGGAGAATTTAAAATGTTCTTAGCTAACTTGAAAATGTTTGTTTGCGGATTTTTTGTTGTTTTTACTTGTACTAGCTTAGCAAAGGTAGATATTAATCAAGTTCAACAAGATGCCGATAAGCCGCTACGCGTCGCCAAAATATTGTTTAAACCTCCTATGATTTCAACAGGTCGAATACCGACTCGACCGCCAATAATTCGTTCACCTAAAGTTCCAATAACACCTGCAGCTACAAAGTCCTGGGTGCGCTCTGTTAATACCAATAAGCGAGCGCTGGATATTAAGCCAGACAGCGCCAGACGTAACCTGCGTAATGCACTGGCGTCTCGGCGCTGGAAGAATATCTCTATGGGCCGAAGTTATCATGCTCATCACGTGCTGCCATTAATGTTGCGAAAAAATCATAAGCAGGTTCTGTTAAGAGCCGCGCGAGGTGGTTTTAATTTTAATGGCGCCTCTAATGGCATAAGAGTTCCTGGTGGAACGCACAAACTTTTCCATGACAAGACAGTCAACAAAGCAAACCTTGAACGTTATAGAGATTTTCTTAATCGGTTGGCTAAAACTAAATTTACTGACCGTCAGGTTGCCGCTGTTCTACAACAGCAGACTCGCAGATGGAAGTATGAGTTGTTAAATACTAACAAAACAGTGCTAAAGCAATTTAATCAATCAGTTCAATATGGGAGAAACTAGGTGATGGATAAACAGAAACGTCAATTTATCAAAAGCGCCATTTACAGCAGCGTCACATTAACACTTGGTACTGCTATTCCAATGCAAGTTCGAGCCAACCCATTAGTTTGGGTATGGCGCATTTTATTTGGCTTTGGTGCTCGAAGAACCGCAGGAAGAATGATACTCTCAAATACAACAAGAAATGCTATCCGTAGTTCATCAACTCGCTCCTCTCGGTCACTTATAAACAAGTTTGTTACACTGCACGATATTCATACATTAACTGAATTAAGCGGTGTTTTTTCCGCGGTAACACCTGAAGCTCATGCATCTTTAACACAATTTCAATCTAAAGCAATCTGGTTAGACTCTGTTGCTAATTCACTAACTCTTGATATTTTGAACCATTCAAACAGTACGATTAGTTCCGAAATGGGACTTCTTTTTCAAAACCTTGAAACTCAAGATGAATTTCTGTTGGGACCAATTTATCTAAACCGGTTACCACCAAACAGTAATACTTATTTTCCTGACGATGCAATCAAAATTAATCCATTGAAAAAGGGAACCTATTTAATCACCCCCATTTGTAAACAGCCAGAACTTATTGCTTCCACTATTGGACCTATTACAGTGCTCAATAAAAATCAGATTCAATTTCATTCGAGTTAATGACAGGAGATTTTTATGATAATTTATCGAAATATCAATACAAAATGTATTTTAGTTATAATATTGCTTCTTTTGTTGAGTGGTTGTAGCAAAGCCATGATAATGAGGGGTGACACATCAATTTTAAATGGTCAATTTTCAGATAGGCTCTATAAAAACTGGGAATATAAAGATCAGTCGTTGGGACTTGTCGGTCATCAAACCGGATTCAATGACTGGCGGTACGCATTTTACCAAAATAAAAATAGAGCTGGACGACTATTTTTAGTACGCAGTGGATGTGAAAAAGCATATCAAAGCTTAAGAACCCTTCGAAAATCCCACTTGAGGTTATTAAACCGGAAAGATATAGAGAAAGCTCATATGGCTAATCTTTGTATTGGAGAAAAGTTGGTCTTACCGCCAAATGATAGCGTAGCACTTTTATCAACTGCTAAAAGGCTGGTAAGCTCAGACAAAAGTAGCTTGTTAAATCACACTAAATCTGGAGAAACGTATTCACAACAGGAAAAGAAACTTCTTAAAAAGATCAGAGAATTAGAGCAGAGGATTACAGTCTTAGAGAGCAGTAGTCTTGTCTGGACAACAAAACCTGGTACCAGTATTACATCTAAATCCAAAGGTTATTAGCCTGATAAGAGGACTTGATTCAGCTCAATCTAATCATTTCCCACTAAAGTCTACAGTTTTCTGTTAGAATGGTATTAACACCAACCTGCCATTCTTATTTTTATTCGAAAGGTATGCTCATTCAACCCTAAGGCTTCGGAGTTTCCATGAGTTATTACACAGTGCTAATTAATAAAAGTAGCTCTCATGAATCTGCTGATACTTTTGAAGCAGCTAATTTTGATGATGCTGCGGCTATTGTTCGGGAAAAATACCCCAACAAAGCATTTAGGCTTTACCTTGGAAAAGGAATACCAGAGAAAAAAGTTAACCTGGCGATACCGCCAAGTCTACCTAAAAAGTAACCTGGTAAACTTGGCTCAGGTATCATAAAGATAAACACAATTTTATCTTTTATTTCAACAACCTACTTATCAATGTAATAACTGTTGATTCAACCATAAATAGTGCTGAAAATTATTGCTAGTTTTACTAACGCCAAAATATTTATTACTTGTACCGTCAACAGTCTTTATAATTTTTTGAATTACAATTACTGCAATGGATTGGCAGCTTTTCCGTAAATAGTGTGTTTTCTAACTTCTGATTACTGTTCCACAATATCATTTTGTAAACTGAGCACAAATTCAACTATATCATCGCATTCCTGTTTGGCTACGTTCAAGGCAACCATACAATCTCCTGCATGGCCTAAAAAAACTTCCCAATCACGCTGGCTAATTCCCATACCTTTATGTGATAACAACATTTCTCGTCCTGTGTAATAAACTGCACCGCCAGAATTTGCTGATAGGTAATCTATTAGTAATTGCTTCTCTCTTTCTATTCCATCATCACCACGGTTTTTCCAGAAGCGTCCTAAAAGCGGATCTGACTGAAGGCGAGGTAATAGGTCATTAACAAAAGTTGCAATACCATCGTAACCACCAAGGCGTTCATATAGGGTTTTATCACTCATTAAAATTCTCCTCCAAAAATATTTAAAGCCCAACATCATTGATAATAATCGCGCTAGAATTCTGTATTACAACTAGCTTATCATCCATAAAATATTATGCTGTGACTTTTCTGTGACTTTTTTGTAACGTGTTAAGCCTGCTCAGTCTTTAGTAAGAATATAACCTACACCAGTCACTGTTTTTATATTGACCGAAGGCACTTTTTTACGAAGCCTCAACACAAGAGCACGCAATGTAGATTCGCTAACAACCACATTCTTCCATAATTCCGCTTCTATGACTGGATACTCCAATACCTGATTACTGTGGGAAATCAACAGTTTTAACAATAGCGCCTCTTTCTTAGTTAACTCAATGGTCTGCTTTTTGTTGGTGTCATGGAAGTTGCCTTCATCAATAGAAAATAATTGGGGGGGGGACGATATATCATCAAGATTATTTTCTATGTGACGTTTAGACAAGGCACTTACCCGTCTTTTATATGATTTTAAGTCATTCTCTAATTGCAAGGTTTTACAATTATTTCGGTAAGCGTGGATCAAGTCGCCACATACAGCCACAAACGGCGACAGATACTCTATCAATGATTCATCATACCCATGTTGTCTATTAGCTATGCCAACTACACCTTGAAGGTTATCACTACTATAAAAAGGAATGCCTAAAAACGCATCCAGCGGAGGATGTCCAACAGGTAAACCACCGCTTCTTGGATCTGAGGCCGGATTATTAGAAATTAGATATTTGCCAGTCTTAAGTACTTCGCCATAAAGACTATCCAGTTTTGAAAATGCCATCCCTTTTGCAGAGGTTTCCTCATAGAGTAGACGAGTATCTTTGCTCCAAGATATATCTGTAGTTGCATAACTTTGGATAAAAGGTTGACCATGTGCATCGTACAACACCTCACCAATAAAACCATATTCACTTTCGGTAAGTACAAGAAGGTCATCGAGTAAACCATTCAGCAATATGAAAGGGTTCACTTCGGCAATAAACTGGGAAAGAGTACGACTGACTGTCTCAAGTAGCAGTCGATTTTTTACCAGTTGTTCTTCAATTGGAAGAGAATCAAATGATGTCACTAGGATTTCTCTGGGTTTAAATACCGAGAATTGTACAATGGCAATAATTAATTAGGTAGAACTATCGCAGCTAAATTACCGAATGAATATCAACAGTCACATCTAGATATTCTAAGATTTGTCAATATTATATATTAACCATTAACCATTAACCATTAACCACAACCCACTACCAGAACCATCGAAT
>CBDUHU010000385.1:0-4437 GCA_965366725.1 uncultured Kangiellaceae bacterium | reverse complement strand
GATTTTTGAGCAATTTTTTCTTCGTTATCATGGAAATTATTACTGCGATAAATAATTTCCATCCGGTTACAAGTGGAAATAATCGCTACTTCATCCAGACCAGCATTCACTTTTAATGAAGTCAGGCTATCAGCCATTGTATCAGGTGCAAAGGCAACTTTTTCCCGAATATCTACGGGTGCAGTCTTATGATTTATTCCGAATATTGAAACAGGCATAACTTAACAAGAACTAAAAATTGAACGAACAGGTATTCTCGGAGTCTACCGGCTCTGAAAAATACACGTATTGATTGTTGTCAAAATGCAGTCTAAGTAACATAATCAGTTCTAGCTATGAGTTTCATAAAAAAGTACTGCTCCGGGTTAACATTCTCCCCGGTTGCCGGTGTCTACTCTGTCTTATCGGGACAATATCGGGTAATAAGGCCGGGATTATAGCAGAGGCCTGCTTTAATTCGCAGTCTTTATTGAGTACAGATTCAATTTACCGGAACACTCTGCTGTTGCAGGGTATATATCAATACCAATCAGGAATCAACGAAGCCAATATGGGTAACTTAAAATTGCGTAAACAAACCATTGCTTTAGCCTTAAGCCTGACTTTAGCTGCCTGTGCTGGTCAGACTGTTAAACCATTCAAGACAGACCATAACAGTTATCAGCTAAAAAACTTAAGCCAACTGGATGAAAGGCAAAGGGCGGATCTCTACGAAGCGATTATCACTGCCGATATGGCGGAGCATCAGCAGGATAATATTACTGCGTTGAGCTACTATCTTTACGCTGCGGAATTATCCGGCAATCAGCAATTGATTGAAAAGAGTATTATTATAGCCAAGGCAGCAGAAGATCCACTGGCACTTGAGCAGGCGGCAAAAATATGGCTCAGCTTTTCACCGGACAATACGACCGCTCAGGCCAGTTTACTGGAAGCCCAGATTGAATTACAAAATACTCCAGAGGCTTTACAAACTGCCAATAAGTTATTTGCTCAGGAAAAAAAGCCATCAGCACGTTATCAGCTAATTGAATCCCATATTTTAAATAAAGGCCCACGAGTCGCATTTCGGTTGATTCTGGAGCTTGAAAAGCAGTTTCCAACCGATCCTGCGATACTAACCGCTAAAGCAAAGTTTTTCCTGATACTGGCGGGCAAAAGTCAACAGTCAGCGGAAGAAATGCGCTCACAAGCTTTAGAAACAGCTGAAAAAGCACTAGCAGAAGACCCTCTTTTTAACCCGGCGATTCGTATAAAAACACATGCTCTGTTTCAAATGCGCAGAGACGCTCAAGCGAAACAGTATTTAACTGGCATGTTTGAACAAAATCCTGATTCGCTGGAAATCAGCCAGATGCTTGGCCAGTTATTATATGATTTACGGGATTATGATGCTGCGGTTAGCCATTATGCCCGATGGTTTGCTATTCATCCGGAAGATCAAGAAGCGCAGAATTATCTGGCGGCAAGCTATTATGCGCTTGGTCAGTATCATTTGAGCCTCAAACATTTTAATCAACTTTCCAGTAAGGGGTTTCAAACCACGACAACTGCCTTTTATTGTGGTGATTCGGCACAAAAATTAAATAATATTGAGCTGGCAATTAACTGCTTTTCCCGAGTCAATAGTGGTCGCTTTCTTGCGTTATCAAAAATTCAACTTGCCAGAATGATGATCCAGCAGGAAAAATACCAACAGGCACTGGATATTCTTCAAACAAGTTATCAGGTGGATGAAAATGGTCGAATTCAGCTACTTAATGCTGAAATTGATTTGTTAAATAAACACTTTTCTGCTGATAATGCCAGACAAAAGCTGGAGCAGGCTTTAACACAAAATCCTGACAACCTTGCACTGATATTAAAGAAAATTGAATTATATCAATTAATTGATAAACCAGAAAAATTAAATAGCCTGCTTACCAAAGCAAGAGAATTGATTGAACCAGGCCAAAAACTGGATCGATTTAATCTGGCCGCGGCAGCGTTATTCCGCAATAACAAGCATTATCAATTAGCTATTGATTGGCTTAACTGGGCAATTGAACGCAAGCCCGATGATAAAGATCTTTTGTACACCCGTGCTTTGTATAAAGAGCCGCTGGGATTATTTGAGGAAATGATTAGTGAATTCAAATACCTGCTCGAAATTTATCCGGATGATTTAAGCGTAAAAAATGCACTTGGCTACACGCTTGCTGATATTGGTGAGGATCTTGAGTATGCTCAGGCTTTAATTGACAGTGCCTATCAGGCTGCACCCAATAACGCGGCTGTGATTGATAGTAAAGGTTGGATAGCCTACCGTAGAGGCGCACTGGAAGCTGCCTTTGAATACCTGAACAGAGCTTTTAAAATGGCACCCAGTCCTGAAGGCGCAGCGCATTTAGGCGAAGTACTCTGGAAAAGCAATAAACGCGAAGCGGCTAAAGCGGTATTAACCAAAGGGATTGAGTTAGAAGCACAAAATAGAATACTACTGGATACTCTGGAGCGGCTAAAAATTGAACTCTGAGTATTATCAAAATTCTGCGACAGGGTGGCCAACAAAACATCTATTATTACTGTTTTTCGGCATCCTGGTGGTTACTATTGGTGGATGCAGTAGCCGGCAGCTTGTATCGACTGAACCAGAAATAAAGCCGGTATCAGAAATTCATCAATGGCAGATCAAAGCACGGGTGGCCATCAGATCAGAAAAAGAAAGCGTTGCGGCAACATTAGAATGGCGTAAACAGGAGCGAGACTTCGACTTCCACCTATTTGGTCTATTTGGCGCCACCTATGCCCATTTAACCCAAAAGGGGCCGTTAGCTACTCTGAAAGTGCCTGACGAAGAGACATTCTATCATTATGATGCTGAACAGCTATTATATGAAGCGCTTGGCTGGGATTTTCCGGTTGATGCGCTTTCTTATTGGGTAAAAGGGCTACCGTCAAATAAGCCGGGGGAGTCGGTTAGCAGAAATCAAAAAGGTCAGCTAACCAATATAATCTATAATGACTGGAAAATTGATTTTTCTCGTTTTCAAAAATACTCTGGTTACATTATGCCACGAAAGATCACCGCGACTCATCCACAGCTGACTCTGAGAATTGTAGTTAAAAAGTGGAACTTTGCCCCTGTGGAAAATAGCTAAGCAATCCATGTATATAAAACATTAAAACCTTAAACCAAAGGTCTAAACCGGCAAATAATCGATGAATAATCCAATTACTCAGTGGCCTTGTCCAGCCAAATTAAACCTTAACTTGCAGATTGTTGGGCAAAGAGAGGATGGTTATCATAACCTGCAAAGTGTATTTCAGATTGTTGATTATGCTGACACTCTGGACATTCAAATCACCAGCGACCCCTCAATTTCCTTTGATTGTGATCAAAAATCTCTTGCCGGTAACGATAACCTTGTGGTGGCGGCAGCAACAAAGCTGCGCGATTACGCGAAGACTCAACTTAACCAGACAACTCCCGGTGCTATGTTATATTTGCATAAAAAATTACCAGTTGGTGGTGGTGTCGGGGGCGGAAGTTCGAACTGCGCGACAGCATTAGTCGCCTTAAATAGACTTTGGCAGTTAAATCTGAGTCTGGATACATTAACAGAAATAGGTCTTTCACTTGGCGCTGATGTACCAATATTTATCCAGGGAAAAAGTGCTTTTGTAGAAGGAATTGGTGAAATAATAACCCCTGTAACACTACCAGACAGGCACTATCTGGTGATCCAGCCAAGGTGTCATATCAGCACTGCTAAAATTTTTTCAAATCCGCTGTTGACAAGAAATAGTAAAGCCATTACGATACGCGACCTCAACGTTCTGGGACTACCTGATGAAGGTGTGAACAGTATGCAGGAAATTGTTTATAATGATTATCCTGAAGTCGCTGAGGCATTGGATTGGCTTAAACAGTTCAATAAACATGCAAGAATGACCGGAAGTGGAAGTTGTGTGTTTGCAGCCTTTGACAATGAGCTAGAAATGAGTACAATAGCGTCCCGATGTGAATGGCCACACTTTATGGCTAAAGGTGTTAATACTTCACCACTTCATATCGATATGTTAAATTGATAAAACAGAGTTTAATGACTGTTTTTCACAATAGGGGTATCGCCAAGCGGTAAGGCAACGGGTTTTGATCCCGTCATGCGTTGGTTCGAATCCAGCTACCCCTACCATTTTCCTTCATCTTAATTAACTTTAGTTTTCTACTTAGTCTTTTTTTAATTTATTTGGTTAACAAAGTTTTTTAGATATCTATACTTCTGATGGCAAATTTCTCAAAAAATAACGAAGCAGAAACAACCATCCTGTTGTATTATTCTTATCCAATGATTGTAATTTCAAGTTTCTGTTTGAAAATAGCAGATTTTGTCGTTCTTTCTATAATTCAAACTCAAGTAAAGACAATTGGGGTCAAAAAATGTCTGATATGAT
>CBDUHU010000384.1:0-4437 GCA_965366725.1 uncultured Kangiellaceae bacterium | reverse complement strand
TGCCTAAAATTCCATATAGGCGAGGAGCCTCGTGTGTGCGACAATAATCCTGAATAACTTCTTTCATCATATTGTATTGTGAAGAGGTTATCTTTATTGCATTTTGTCCATTAAATTGAGGACTCATCGTCTTCAAAATAGTTGGTATTTGCTGAACCGACATACTAACTCCTTGTGATAAAAATAGATTTTCCAGATAACAATTATACTCAACAGTGCACCCAAAGGCCTGTTAATTAAGAATATAGAATAGTGGTAAAACAACTACAATGCATATAATTAAACAATCTCAAAAAGCGATAGCTATAGTAGCGCTCAGTCTAACGGCACCGGCTAAAGCTACAGAAGTAACCAGTGATAGTTATGAGCGATGTTTGCTGGAGCAATTTAAGAGTGCCGATGAGTCAACAACAATTGGCGGTATTAAAAATTGGTGCAAGGCACATGTTGAAAATAGCGAGCAGATAGCGAACGGCGAATTATCGCCACTACAAAAAAGGATTATCAGAGAGCGGGAAAATCGCGATAACCCTAATGTAATTACCTCTCACAAACGCAACTATATGTTACCAGTCACTTATATTGATAATCCTGATACTCAGCCGGTTAACGGGTTAGTTGATGAGGCTCCACTGGATAATTTTGAAGCTAAGTTTCAGCTTAGCTTTAAGGCACCCATTGCTGAGTCATTGATAACTGATAAAGATATGTTATTTTTTGGTTTCACGGTTCAATCTTACTGGCAGATGTACAACAGTGATGTGTCCTCTCCATTTCGAGAAACCAATTACCAGCCAGAAGTATTTTACGGTATTTTCAACGATTATCAGTTGGGAGAGTGGACAAATAGAGTCAACGTTATTGGGATCGAACATCAATCCAATGGCAGAACGCAACCTTTATCCCGCAGTTGGAATAGACTTTACGCGCAGTTTGTCTGGGAAAATGATAACTGGTTATTAATGTTTAAGCCCTGGTATAGAATTCCTGAGAGTGAAAAAGATGATCCACTACAAGCTGATGGGGATGATAACCCGGATATTGATAAATACATGGGTAACTTTGAGTTTTCTGGAGTATATCAGTGGGAACAACAGACTTTTGGGTTAATGCTGCGCAATAATCTGCGTTCAGATAATCGTGGAGCAATCCAGCTTGATTGGACTTTCCCTATGGGCAAGCGATTTAAAGGTTATGCACAATATTTTAATGGATATGGTGAGAGCCTGATTGATTACAATCACTCTGTTGAAAGGCTTGTCATTGGCGTGTTATTGACCGATATCTTCTAGTTGTACTACTTAATTAAACTCTATACTGAGTTGTTCTCCTGTTTTTAAGGAGAACAATCGTTTTTCGCTAATTATAATAAGTGTCATTTATTATTTAAAAATGGCGGTAAATATTTTGCCATTGGTATCAATGTAGCCTCGGTACATACCTTTCGAGTTAAAAGAAAATACAGGCGTTCCCGTGGGTGATAAACCGACAATCCCACCGTCAGCGTTCATTTCTACCAGTTTTTGCATAATCACTTCATCTGCTGCCTGTTGCAAAGGTATTTTCTTATAAAGCGCACGGGCACAGATATCATGTGCGACAGCGGCTCTGATAAAATACTCACCATGGCCGGTGGCAGAGATAGCACAACTTTGATTGTCGGCATAAGTGCCTGCACCAATGATTGGTGAGTCGCCGATACGCCCATACTTTTTGTTAGTCATACCACCTGTTGAGGTTGCAGCGGCTAGATTACCTTTTTGATCAAGTGCAACGGCACCCACTGTCCCAAACTTGTCGTCATCAGGCCAACTAGATAATGGTGATTGAATTGCTGGTGGTTGAATTGCCACGTGTTTATCATCTATATCCTCTGATAGCGATGATTGCTGAGAATTTGTGTTAAGTAATCGATGTAATTGCTTCCATCGTCTTTCGGTAAAAAAATAGTCTTTTGAAACCATTTCCAGTTGTTGCGTTCTAGCGAAAGCCTCGGCACCTTTAGCACTGAGCATAACATGATTTGAATTATGCATAATTTTTGCGGCTAGCTTAATCGGATTCTTAACATGGGATACCCCTGTAACAGCACCCGCATTAAGATTTTTGCCTTCCATAATAGATGCATCCATCTGATTTGATTTATCGTGGGCGAAAACTGAACCTTTTCCCGCGTTAAACAACTCAGAATCTTCCATTATTACAATCGCAGCCTGCACTGCTTCAGTGCTGGATTTGCCTTGTTGAAGAAGCTGGTAACCTTTTTTTAAAGCTGCTTCGAGCTTTTCGTGGTAGGCCTTTTCTAGTTCTGGAGTCATATTTGACTTTAAAATAGTCCCGGCTCCGCCATGAATAGCAATAGCAACAGCTGAGCGAGGCTTTGCTGTAATAACACTACTCGCAATTAGTGCTGAAAAAAGGAAGACTATATAAACACTGAGTTTCACCGAATTCATATTGATGCCTCTGTTAGGAAAAATAGAGTCTAAGCTACCGCCAATTGGTAAGGAATGCAATGATGACTGGATTGTCTCCTCTGAGGAGGCAAATATTTATCAAAAATCCTTGTAGCAGTAATACATTCTGTGGTTTTATGGGCGGTTTAGGGTATCGGTGCGAAAGTATTCGTATTTAGGCGATAGACTTTTTGATGGAATATATATTCGCCTCAGTCCAGAGTCGGACATATAACAAAATAATAAATTGGGAGTAAAAATGGCGATTGAGCGTGGTGGATTTAGTTCAAGATTAGGGTTTATTCTAGCGGCTGCAGGGTCGGCTGTTGGTCTTGGCAATATTTGGAAATTTCCATTTGAAGTCGGTGAAGGAGGGGGCGCAGCATTTGTTGTGATGTATCTGGCTTTCTGCTTTATTCTATGTTTTCCGGTAATGGTTGCAGAGATTGCTATTGGACGTAAAACACAACGAAATGCGGTAGGGGCATTTAATGCGCTGGGCCATAGACGTTGGTCGATTATTGGTTATTTAGGTCTCGCCAGCGGTGTGTTGATTCTGTCATTCTATAATGTCGTTGCCGCCTGGGCATTCGGTTATTTTATTGAAATAGTGGCAGGTAATTTTGAAATAGGTCAACAATTTGGTGAGTTCACCAAAGACTGGATAACCGTTGGACTCTATAGTATTTTCTTTTTAGGTGGAACTGCCTATGTGGTTTCTCAGGGTATATCTGGAGGTATAGAACGTGCCGCAAAGATCCTGATGCCTACACTGTTTGTAATGATTATTGGGTTAATCCTTTATTCATTGACCCTGCCAAATGCGATGGAAGGATTAAAGTTTTATCTGGTTCCTGAGTTTGGTGAAATTACTGGCACCGTTGTATATTCAGCGCTCGGACAGGCCTTTTTCTCATTATCTCTGGGTATGGGCGCATTGATCACTTACGGTAGTTATGTTTCAAAAAATGATAACATCGTTAGTTCTGCAGCAACCATTACATTGATGGATGTGGGAGTTGCAGTATTGGCCGGATTTATGATATTCCCATTTGTATTTTCACAGGGAATTGAGACTAATGGCGGGCCTGGATTGATTTTTGTTACTTTACCGGGTGTTTTTCAATCTCTGGGGGATGTTCTGGGTGTTATTGTTGGTGGCTTCTTCTTCCTGTTACTCTCGTTTGCGGCATTTACATCTACTATTTCTTTGTTAGAAGTACCTACTGCTTATATGGTTGATGAGCACAAAATGAAACGTAGTAAAGCGACCTGGGTTGTTGCGCTGGTGATTTTTGTAGTAGGAATTCCATCAATGTTGTCAAATGGAGCGGTCGACTCATTAACCCAGTTTATTACCTTGCCCGGACCTGGGACATTAGACTTTATGAGTTTTGTTGGATTAATCGCCAGTGACACTTTCTTACCACTGGGTGGATTTATGATTGCGGTATTCACTGCGTATATTTGGCGAAAAGAAAACTTTAACGCTGAAATAGCCCACGGTGATGCGGAAATCAAAGGTAGCTGGTTACAAGCTTATGTTGATTTTGCGATAAGCTACATTTGTCCATTATTACTGGGCGCTATATTTATAGTGACAGTGATGGATAATTATTTTGGTATTAAATTAATGACTATCCTGCTGGGATAGTCATTAGCGTCGTTTCATCATCAATTAAATCAGAATAAACTGGAGTCTCATTTGAAATTGAAATTGTTCATTATTCCTGTCCTGGTTATGGGAATTACCGCTTGTTTTGAAAAAGCAGATAAAGAAGCTGAACAACCGGTTCAGCAGAAAGAAAAAGTGGTTGTTGAAAGGCCTGCACCAGTTTATGTTTCAACTTACAGTCCATTACCTTCAGTCGATTTTGTTATTACTAATGCAACAGTGCTTGTCGGTAATGGAGAAAGGTTGGAAAATGCTTCAGTCTGGATAAAGTCAGGAAAAATCCACGAGGTTGGTTCTGATTTAAAG
>CBDUHU010000383.1:0-4442 GCA_965366725.1 uncultured Kangiellaceae bacterium | reverse complement strand
ATCTTGCCGGTATCCCATCCCCAGGCCGCGGCTCCATCCGGGTCGCCTTTGCCTAATGTATTTGAAACCAATGTGGCAGAAGTAAGTCCAAGTGCTTTTGCGAACAACAGCATCACCATAGTTGTTTGAGATAGTACGGTGGTCGCAGCTAATTCAGGAGTTCCTATACTACCGACGATCTGGAAAAAGATGATAAAGCCGACAGCAAAGAACATTTCCTGGAAACTAATAGGCAACAACATCTTGAATATTTTCTTTATCAGCTCTATTGCTGGTTTGGCAGATAAAAATCCTTCATGGTGGTAATAAATATAAGTCACAACAAAGTAAATCAATACTGCGGTATAAATTGAAATGGCAGATGCAATACCCGCTCCCATCGTTCCTAATTTTGGAGCGCCAAGATTTCCAAAAATAAACATATAATTTAAAAATATGTTAAGGCAGTTACTGAATAGTGCGACTAACATATAAACTTTTGGCTTTGCCATTCCAGCCCAGAAGCCGCGAAATGCTGCCGACATACCAGCTGCAAATAGAGCCGTTAATAATGCTTGCAAGTAAGGGACACCCTCTTTGGTCACTTCAGGATCTGATGAAATTAAAGCAAAGTAATAAGGACTCAAAAAATAGAACAATAAAGACAATGGAATACCAATCAGACTAACTAATATCAACCCAGCATTGAGTGGCGTACACTGCGGTTCCTTTGAAGACTCACCCCGACGCCTTGCAACAATTCCCTGAACAGCTGGAGTGGCTCCAATCATAAATGCTAAAACGAGCATATGACTAACCCCACCAAGACCAATTGCCGCAAGTGCCTGATCACCTAAAGTACCAACCATGGCGATATCAACAAATGCCATAATAAAAGACGACGCAAGCCCCAGAGTTATTGGTAGTGCAAGCTTTAATATTGTATCGAGCCGAGTGCGCGAAATCATATCCAATACCAAAATTGAAGATTTAACAAATTAGTAAACATTTTTTTCTCTTGCGATTATTATTCGTTAGAATACGCTATGACTTTGTGTTACATCATGCCTGGTCTTACTGTGACCAAAGGATGAGAAATTAGTATGATGATTATTCTTTAAAAATAGACAAGATCTTGTTTGATAACTCAGCGCTATGTTCTGGTCCTAACATAGAAGTATGAGTCCCGTTAACATCCAGAATAACAGGCTTATTTGGAAGAAGTCTCTCCCAGCCAAACGTCTTATCTATTCCAGAAGAGTGATGCGAACTTTCTTTCGCTTTAATCAGCGCGACCTTAAATTTATTTTCAACCGATACGGGTTTATATCGCTGATAACTTTCCTCGTTGCTACGGTAAACCTTATAGTATATTTCACATTGACGAGCACTTATCTCAATTCCGCTACTCATTAACCATTGAGCAATATAATTGCCATATTGCATCTCTGGAATTTCTTTTAATATTGTTTTTTCAATGGTTAGTGGAATATCATGCACATGAGCCAGACTCTCACACAAATCATATACATAGTTCACCGGGTCAATTGTTTTTTGTTGTGTTAACCGGGGCGGTGCAAGTGAATCCAGCATAATAAGCGAAGAAACCTGTTCTCCACATTGTTGCAGCTGGTTCGCCATTTCATAAGCAACCACACCACCATATGAGTGGCCAATCAGCCTGTAAGGACCTTCTGACAGGATAGATTTTAAAGCAACGATATTAGCTTTCGCTGTTTCCTCTACGGTTTTAAAAGGTTGACTTTCACCAGATAATCCAACCGTTTGCAATCCATAAAAGGGCTGCTCTTTACCTAGTGAATAACTTAAGTTGCTAAATGCCAGTACATTACCGCCAATGCCAGGTATGGCAAATACCGGAACATCGTTTCCAACGGACTGAATTGGTACCAGTATTTCATTTCCAGTACTTTTTCTTTGCTTGATTAATCTCGAAAGAGAGGCAATGTCAGGCGCCTCAAATAAAATGGCCAGAGGTAATGAAAGATTGTACTTTAAGTTAATTTTTCCAAGTAATGAAACCGCTAATATTGAGTGACCACCCAATTCAAAAAAGCTATCCTGAACACCGATTTCTTGCTGTTCAATTTTTAAAATTTCAGACCATATTTCAACAAGCTGGCGTTCAGCTTTATTGGTTGGTGGAAGGAAATCATTAGTCGAAGTTAGTTGAACTTTTGTCGATTCAAGCAAAGCACGATCAACCTTTCCATTTATAGTTAATGGAATTGAGTCAAGCTTGACAAATTCCGCAGGCAGCATATATTCAGGCAATGCACGAGCTAGAAATTTCAGCAATTCAATTTTAGCCTTGGTCGCCAGTTGTTCTTTACTATTCTTTGCTGAAATGTAAAAAGCAACCAGATGTTTATCTTGCTGTTTTCCCTGAATAACGACAACACTATCATTAATCAAAGGATGACGATTAAGCTCTGCCTCGATTTCACCAGTTTCAATACGATAACCTCTTAATTTAACCTGTGTATCAGCTCTGCCAAAATACTCGATCTGCCCATTATCAAGCCACCGACCTAAATCGCCACTCTTGTACATTTTGCAGTTCGCGACAAATGGGTTTTTCAAGAATCGTTCAGCAGTTAGTTGCTTTCGGTTTAAATAACCTCTTGCAACACCAGCTCCTGAAATATAAATTTCACCGACAATCCCTTCTGGTTGAGGATTGCCATTTTTATCAAGTATATAAATCTGAGTGTTTGCAACTGGCTGTCCGATATTGATATTTTTAATCGCTTCGAAAAACGATTGCCCTTCATTCACTTTTCTATTTCTGATGGATATCATCGCCGTAGTACAGCCCACCGTTGTCTCAGTAGGTCCATACTCATTAATAATATCGATATCGGCATTTAGTCCTTCCAGACAACTCAGGTGTTCTGTAGTTAATGCTTCGCCTCCAACAATTAGCCGTTTTTTCTGCGGAAATTTTATTTTTGATAAGTTCTTCTGGCTATTTTTGAGCAACAATAAATGACCCGGAGTTAATTTAACAAAGTCGTAGTCTTTACTCAGAAAATCTCCATCTTTAAAAATATCAGTATTATTTTTTGGACTTACTTCCAATGCCCTGCCAGCCATTAGTGGTGTAAATAAAGATGTTACCGATGCATCAAAAGTAAGCGGGAAGTGGGTAAAGCTTGCAACTTGCTTATTGCTCCCTAAGTAATTATCGCGACAGTAGTTCAAATAATTGGTTAAATTTTGGTGTTCTACCATAACCCCTTTAGGTTGGCCCGTAGATCCTGATGTATAAATCACATAAGCCAGCTGAGACGGCTTAATTTTGGTTAGTAAGCTAACAGCTTTGTTCTTACTATTAGTGAACGAAGTTAATTGTTCTGTTCGCTGGTCCACTTCGATAAGTTGAGTGTCTTTTTTAATTAGCTCCTTCAGCCTTTCTTTGAATTTTTTCTGGGTTAAGAGAATGTGACTATTACTATCTTTTAGCATATATCTGATACGTTCATCAGGATGCTCAGGATCAAGTGGCACATATGCGCTACCAGCAAGCATTATCCCTATAATGGTTACCATCATATCAAATGATTGTTCCATACAAACAGCGATTAATGACTCCGGTTTAGCACCTTGTGCGATAAGAAATAGAGCAAGAGTTCGACTTCTATCAGCTAACTGTTTATAAGTATATTTCTCGCTTGCAGAAATAATTGCAGTTGATTGAGGACTTTTCTCAGCCTGCTCATAAAAAGCTACCGGAAAACATTTGCTAAGATTATATTTCTTGTTTGTTTGATTATACTTATTGAGTATTCTATTTCTTTCATTATCACTGATAAAGTTAATATTTGAAACAGCGACATCTGGTGCAGCCAATAGTTGTTCACAAATATTAATCAGATGCTGTGACATTCTATTGATTGTTTTGGCTTTATACAAAGAAGTTGCATATTTAATCGAACCGGAAATCAATTCCGATGATTCAGTTAACTCTATTGTTAAGTCAAATTTAGTTGCCTTGTTATCAACCGGGTAGGGTTTTACATTATCAGCCAGCTTTCTATTTTCCTGTGACACTGCATTTTGCAACATAAACATAATCTGGAATAACGGAGTTTTCGCCATGTCTCGCTCAATATCGAGAGACTCGATTACCCTTTCAAAAGGAACATCCTGATTTTCATATGCGCCTAGACAAGTTTCTTTTACTTTTTCTAAAAAGCCAATAAAACTGTCATCCTCGTTAACATCAGTGCGTAGTGCCAAGGTATTAACAAACATTCCGATTAAATTATTTGTTTCCAAAAGCTGACGATTAGCAATAGGACTGCCAATACAAAGTTCTCTTTTCCCCGAATAACGATACAACAATATTTTCAACGCAGCCAGTAATACCATATATAGGGTCGCACTATGTTTTTCGGCAAAACCATCTATAAATTTCTGCTTGTGCTGCCAAGTACGTT
>CBDUHU010000382.1:0-4454 GCA_965366725.1 uncultured Kangiellaceae bacterium | reverse complement strand
AGTTGCAATCAGAAAATTGAACTCCTTATTTTTAAAGCCTGCTAAACGCTGTTGACGTTGCTTTTGCGGAATTTCATTATGTAGTCCCTCACAGGAATACCCTTGCTGGTTAAGTTTATCAGTTAATTGATTAACATCATTTTTAGTACGGATAAAAATCAATGCTCGGTCACAATCTAATAAATCTAACAAACTCATCAATCGCTTAGATTTTTCCTCACGCAAACAGCGGTAAAAAGTATGGTTGATCTTGTTTAAACCGGGTGGAGTATTATTCGCAGTAATTTGTTGCCTGTCTTTTAGATGTCTCTGACTAAATGCGTTAAGCGTTTTATTATCTGTTGCTGAAAACAAAATCATCTGTTTTTGTTTTGGCATTCCAGCTAAGATTTTATTGATATCAGTGGTAATCCCCATGGTTACTAGTCTGTCTGCTTCGTCCATTACAAAGTGAAGGATATGTTCCAGACTAAATACCTTCATTTTTAGTAGATCAATCAAACGCTTAGGAGTGGCAATTAAAATATCAGTACCTCTTTTAAAACGCTTGGCTTGTGATTCAATCCGAGTCCCGCCACAAATCATAATGCTCCTTAATTGCAGACCCTGACTGAGTTCGGCAATGGAGGCCTCCAGCTGAGCAGCCAATTCTCTGGTCGGTACCAGAAAAAGTGCTCTGATTGGGCGAACCTGTTTTTCACTATAATCAACCCGACTCAAACTTTCTAATAATGGTAATAAATAAGCAGCAGTCTTGCCAGTCCCCGTTGGTGCGGTAGCGTAGGTATCGGCACCCGATAAAATTAATTCAAGCGCTTTTGTCTGGATATCAGTGGGTGTCTGATAACCTAAACGTTCAATATTAGCTAAAATTGTTGGGTTAAGATCTAACTTGGAAAAAGCAGGCATGGCGAACAACTAAAGATGGAAAACACCATTATACCCGTGTTATCCAATGATTCCCATGTTAATAGCCTTACATATTGTTAACTGGCGATTAATATTTGCGGATCTCTTGCATCGAGGCTGAATTTGGTCAAAACTCTAACCACAGATATGACTAAAGAGAATAAAAATGAAGAGAATAACTCAACTAATCTGGTTCAGCTATTTGTTCACAGGAATTGTATACTTGCTAATTTCTGCCCACCCACTAATGGCAAAAGCTGACAAAAGCAAGCCAGCTGACGTTTTCAAACAATTGCCTCTAAGAAGTATTGGTCCCGCAGTTACAGGGGGCCGTATCAGCGATATCGCGGTTAACCCTAAAAACCCGGCACAGTATTATGTGGCAGTCGCATCCGGTGGTGTTTGGAAAACAGATAATGCGGGCAATACATGGACGCCACTTTTTGATTCACAAAAAAGCTACTCAATCGGTACTGTAACCATTGATCCCAATAATCCAAATGTCGTCTGGGTGGGCAGTGGCGAAAACAATAGTCAGCGCTCAGTAGGTTATGGTGACGGAGTTTACAAATCGGTCGATGGCGGTAAAAACTGGGAAAATATGGGGTTAGCAGATTCCGAACATATTGGCAAAATCATTATCGATCCCAATGATTCTAATATCGTTTATGTAGCTGCCCAGGGTCCATTGTGGAGTGCTGGCGGTGACCGTGGTTTATATAAAACCATTGATGGAGGAAAAACCTGGAAAAATATTCTCGATATCTCCAAACACACCGGGGTCAATGAAGTACATATGGACCCCGGCAATTCAAAGATTCTATATGCCTCTGCTTATCAAAGAAGGCGCCATACCTGGACGCTGATCGATGGTGGCCCAGAATCCGGACTCTATAAGTCAGTGGATGCGGGTAAAAACTGGAAAAAAATTAATAAGGGTCTACCCAAAGTTGAATTAGGTAAAATCGGGTTGGCGATTGCGCCAGATAAACCTAATACTATTTATGCGATTGTTGAAGCAGCCAACGGTAAGAGTGGCTTTTTCCGCTCGACAAATGGCGGTAACCTCTGGCACAAACAAAGTAACTATGTCTCCGGTAGCCCACAGTATTATCAGGAGTTGGTTGTTGACCCCAATAATAGTGAACGTATTTACTCAATGGATACATTTTTAAAAGTCTCTCATGATGGTGGGAAGACTTTTAAAAATGCAGGGGAGAAACATAAACATGTTGATAACCACGCATTATGGATTGAACCGGGCAACAGCGCCCATTTAATTATTGGTTGCGACGGTGGTGTTTATGAGTCCTGGGATCAGGCTAAAAACTGGCATTTTAAGCCTAATTTACCCATCACTCAATTTTACAAGGTGACCGTTGATAATGACCTGCCCTTTTACAATGTATTTGGCGGAACTCAGGATAACGCCAGTTTAGGCGCACCACACCGCACCAATCATAGTTCGGGTATTCGTAATCAGGATTGGCTGTATACCCAGTTTGGCGATGGCTTTAAAACCGTAATAGACCCGACCAACGCGAATATTATTTACTCACAGTATCAATATGGCGGCCTGGCCCGCTACGATAAACAGAGCGGAGAAAGAATGCAGATCCAACCGCTGCCTGATGATAATAGCGATGCCCAAAGATGGAACTGGAACTCTCCACTATTAATTAGTCCGCATGATCATAAAAGACTCTACTACGCCAGTCAGTCTGTTTATCAGAGTGACGACCAAGGGGCATCCTGGAAAGCAATCAGTGGCGATTTATCCCGTAACCTTGATCGAAACCAACTTAAGGTCATGGATAAAATATGGAGCGTTGATAGTGTTGCAAAAAATAAATCTACATCATTTTACGGAAGTATTGTTTCTCTGGCAGAATCACCGATTCAAGCGGGAGCATTAATGGCTGGAACCGATGATGGTTTATTACAATTAACCACCGATGGCGGGAACAACTGGCAACAATTAAGTTGGCCAGGCAAGTTGCCTAAATACACTTATGTTAGCGATATTGAAGCTTCATTGTTTGATAAGAAAACCTGGTATGCCACCTTTGATAATCACAAACAGGGGGATTTTAAACCCTATGTTTATATGACTAAAAACAATGGAAAGTCATGGAAAAATATCAGCACTAACCTGCCAGAAAGAGGCAGTGTTTATGCCTTGGCACAAGATCACATTAAAAGTGGATTGTTATTCGTCGGTACTGAGTTTGGCTTATTTTATAGTCAGGATAGTGGTAAAAAATGGCACCAACTTAAGCAGGGCTTACCGACCATTGCGATCAGAGATATTGAAATTCAGCGTCGTGAAAATGATTTGGCTTTGGCATCTTTTGGTCGAGGCTTTTATATTTTAGATGACTATTCTGCGCTACGCACACCAGTCAATGAAATACTCCAACAGCCAGCAACACTTTTTCCGGTAAGAAAAACCCTGCAATATGTTGAATATTCGCCAATGGGATTAAGAGGAAAAAGTATGTTGGGTTCAAGCTTTTACACCGCTAACAACCCTGATTTTGGTGCGACTTTTAGTTTTTATATTAATGAGTCATTTGATTCGTTAAAAAAACAAAGACAGAAAAAAGAGAAAAAGGCGATTAAGGCTAATAAAGATACTCCTTATCCAAGTTGGGAGAATTTAGCCAAAGAAGATCAGGAAACTAAGCCAATCCTGCTACTTGACGTAACCAATCAACAGGGTGAGTTAGTTCAGAGAATTAAAACTAAGGCTAAAAAAGGCTGGGCCAGAGTTAATTGGAACTTGCGTTACCCCGGCAATGAAGCGGTGCGTCTATCTCCCAAGAAGCTAGTGATGCCATGGGATTCTCATAATGTGGGACCCTGGGCTCCACCAGGTATCTATACCGTCACTTTATCCAAATTAGTTGATGGAATTGAAACCCCCTATAATCAAAGTCAGAGTTTTGAAGTCAGCAGTATTGATAACTTAACTTTTCCAAGTAACAATCGCGCTGCGGATCTTAGTTTTGATCAACAAGTGAATCAACTGGCTAAGGCGATCACTGGCGCTCAGCATTTTACTGATGAGCAAGCTCGGCGCATAGAATATGTTCAGGCTGCCATACCGCAAACTCCTGATGCTGATCAAGGCTTACTAAAGCTGGCTAACCTTCTGCAAAAACAGCTTCAGGCAATCGAGCTTTCGCTGAAAGGAAATAGAAGCATTGCAAAACGCAGTGAACCGGTCGCGGTTAATATGAGCGGTATGATTGAGTATTTAAGCTGGAGTCGAAATGAAAATACCGGGCCAGTTACTCCTTCACAAAAGCTCCGTTTTAAAAAAGCAAAGGCCGCGTACCAGTCACTTTATCAACAGCTGCTAAATATCGATAAAGCCATTGGAGGCGTAGAAAATCAATTAAGAGAGGCTGGTGCAGCATGGATCCCCGGTAGCTTGCCCCTTGAAGTTAAATAGCTAACCTGAACTCAGGATAATAAGAACGAGTCAGGATTTAATCAAAATCAGTCATCAAACAAGCGATAATCGAATGCCTTCGATTTTC
>CBDUHU010000381.1:0-4469 GCA_965366725.1 uncultured Kangiellaceae bacterium | reverse complement strand
GTTACCGCTCTCTATTCTATTTACAGCCACCAGTATAGAAGCGCTTGCTGAGCCGATTAAAAATAACAATAAGCAATTATTTGAATTGCTTGTACCGATCCAGAGTAAAGGTCAAAAAACTCCTATATTTGCAGTTCCTGGAGTCGCTGGAAACGTATTATCTTTCCAGCCTTTTAGTCAGGTGTTGGGAGCAGAGCAACCTTTTTATGGACTACAGTCAGTAGGTCTGGATGGTATAAGCAAACCGTTAGAAACTGTGAATGAAATCGCTCATCATAATATTCATAGATTAAAAGAGGTCCAGACAGCCGGTTGTTATCGTTTGTGGGGGCATTCTTTTGGTGGTGTGGTTGTATTTGAAATGGCCAAATTATTAATTGAACAAGGTGAGGATATTTCTGAAATCATTTTACTTGATTCGATAGCACCGTCTTTGATTAAAAAGCAAACTGAACAGGAACAAAGGTTCAGTGTATATGAACAGTGCCAGCTACTCGCTAATCAATATGGAGTGACGCTTAATTTGGAGCTTCAGCAATTAAATGAGATTCCTGAAAACAAACTTGGTAACTATCTTTCATCAGTGTTTCTCAAAAAAGGTATAGAAATTACTGGTGAACAGTGTGATGCTTATTATCAAGTGGCCAATGCTAATAGAAAAAGTTATCAAAACTATCTTCCAAAACCTTTGCTAAAAGAACTTAATGTCCATTTGATCAGGGCGACAGAAAGTTGGGAAAAAAATCTGATTCCTGATGACTATGGATGGCAATCTCTATTTAGCAAACCAATTAACATTCATAATGTTAATGCGGATCACAATTCAATGCTCGACCTTAAATGCTCAGAGAGTATTGTTAAATTAATTTCTTAGTAGTCTATTACTTCACAATATCTACCAGTCAATTTGCAACCAATTTTTGTTAGACCAAACAGATTGATATATTCGATGGGAATATATCAATCTGCTTATATTAAATTAAAATTCTTATCAGGGGAGGTTTTCAATATGCACTAAAACTTGAATTTTTTTACATAATGCGAGCTCTACTAGTTAGGTAGTGGGAGTAAATCTTTCACTTAAGGGTTAATGATGTATAGTTTTGCACCAATAAAACAGAGGTTATAAAAAACAAATTCTATCTAACCTCTTAAAGAAAGGGATAAATAAATGAATAAAATAATACTTATAATTTTAACACTATTGGCATTTAATGCTAATGCCGGAAGTAAAAGTAATGGGTTAGCGAATAAAATAGCGATTGAACATGGTTCTTCTTTTGTCGACAATAGTGACCTGTTGGATTCTAAACGTATTTCTGATCATACACTTGATGGATTTTCAGGTGCTGCCTGGATGGATTACGATAATGATCAGGACCTTGATGTTTTCATCGTTAATGGTGTCGGCGTAGCCGGAACATTATTTAGAAATGATGGTGGCGAGTTTGTCAATGTAACTGAGCAAGCCGGAATTGTTTCTCTTGGTGGAAACGCTGCCGCTTTGGCTGGAGATATTAATAATGATGGGTGTGTGGACTTATACCTTGCTGGCGCAGGTGGCTTTTTTGGTCCGCCAAGTATTGTAACAAACTCAAAACTATTCAAAAATAATTGTGATGGTACTTTTTCGGATATTACTGAAGCATCAGGTTTAAGTAATACGATTGGGACTTCAATGGCTGCGTTTGGCGACATTAACAACGATGGTTTTCTGGACATGTATACGGCAAATCACGGCTCATTGGGATTAGGTATTTTAGAACCTCAGCATCTTTATCTTAACAATGGGAATAGTGAAAATCCGGCGTTTACAGAGATTGGTGAAGCAGCAGGTGTAGATTCAAAACTTGGTGGTTGTGTGGTCAATTTCTTTGATTATAATGAAGATGGTTGGCAGGATATACTTGTTGGTAACTGTAATGATCTGGCTTTCCCTGAAGGTGGTGGCTTTAGACCTATTCCAGGACCATGGAACTTATTTGTTAATAATGGCGATTTAACGTTTACAGATATGGCCGATTCAGCAGGCTTAAATGCGCGTCCGGCTTTTCCTATGTCTTTGAATATTGATGATATTGATAATGATGGCGACATGGACATATTTTCAACTGGGATTGGTGTTGCTTTAGCAAGTTCATTTGGTGGAATATTTGCAGAACAAGTTCTTTTTGTTAACAATGGTGATGGTACTTTTTCTAATGGAACAGATGAGCATGGTTTAGGTGGTTTTGAATGGGGATGGGGAGCAGCCTTCGGTGACTTCGATAATGATGGTGATAATGATTTATTTACCGCTGGAAGTTTGATTCCATTTGGGATCGCTGGACCTGGTCTGGCTGGCCCTGGTCGCTATTTTGACAATACACTGGAAGAGTCAGGTCAAGCCAATTTTGAAATGAGTCAAACATTTGGTCAGGAGTTTATTTATGTAACCGGACTGGCTAGCGCAGACTACAACAGTGATGGCTTTGAAGATGTTCTAATTGTTACCACTGAAGTAGCACCATCAACTGATGGTTCTCCTATTTTATTAACTAACGAAGGTAATGGTAATAACTCTGTTACCCTAAGACTAAAAGGTGTTGCCAGTAATGCTCAGGGAATCGGTGCCCGTTTGCATCTGACTACACGCAGTGGCAGTGGCTCTCCTTCACAGGATCAGTTTTCGCATGTACAAGCCGGAACCGGATTTGCTTCAACTCATTCACCATGGCCTATATTTGGCATTGGTAAAGCAAAAAAAGCAAGAGTTACCGTTACCTGGCCATCTGGATTGGTTGAGACATTTAAAGCCAAAGCCAACCAAATCACAACTTTAGTAGAAGGAACTGGTAAAAAACCACACTAGTTATTTCTCTAATATAGAGAAATAGCCTGACTTGATTATCTATTAACATTAGATATGAAAATTAGCACAACTTTGTTATTTGGTTAGTTAAACTATTGATAGTAATACTGGTGAAATGGCAAAGCTAATTAGTGGCCTATGCCTATTGAGAAATCAATAGGCATTTATTTTATCTATGAATAAATCGAGCGTAAGGTTCAATGGATTATTTATAGATAAAATAAACATACGAGAATTAAATATGTACGACTTTATAATTGTTGGTGGTGGTTCTGCTGGTTGTGTCCTGGCTAACCGGCTATCGGTTAACCCCGAGAATAAAATACTTTTGATTGAAGCCGGGGGCAGTGATGATAGCGGCTTGATTAGAGCGCCTCTGGGAACACCCTTACTCTATCATAGTGCAAAATTTAACTGGAAGTTCTGGAGTCAAAAAGAACAAAGCCTGAACCAAAGGGAAGTTTATTGTCCTCAGGGAAAAGTGCTTGGCGGCAGCAGCTCAATTAATGCGATGTTATATGTTCGTGGCCAGCCGCAAGATTATGAGCGTTGGGAAAAAGCAGGTAATATTGGTTGGGGTTATCCTGAAATGTTAAAGCATTTTAAAGCCTGTGAGTCGAACGAAAATTTTAACAATGAATTTCATGATGTAAATGGTGAACTTAATGTCACAAGGGTTGCCAATCCACACCCTCATGCAGAGCGTTTTTTGTTGGCCGCGCTGCAGGCGGGACATCAATATAACTCGGATTTCAATGGTGAATTTCAACAAGGTGTTGGAATGTATCAGGTGACTATCAAAGGAACAAAAAGGTGTAGCGCATCAACTGCTTTTTTAGAACCAATCAAGCATCGCTCCAATTTAACAATTATTACCAACGTTCAAGTAAGCCGAATTAACTTTGAAGGCAATAGAGCGACAGGCGTCACTTTTCAAACCGCTACAGAAACTCGAACTCTGGGTGCGAAAAAAGAGGTGCTGATTTGTGCTGGAACCTTTAACTCTGCAAAACTGTTAATGTTATCCGGTGTTGGAGAGAAAAAAGAACTGGAAAGTCTGGGAATAAAATCGGTAAAAAATATTTCGGGAGTTGGAAAAAACCTTCAAGAACATGTGGATATTGTTATTGCCACCAAAAGTCGGATTGCTGATACCATTGCTCAAGATATTCGCGGAGGATTTAAGATTGTTGCTGCATGGTTTAAGTACCTTAGAAATAAACCTGGCTTACTATCTAAACCAATCAGTGAATCAGGGGGATTCATTAAGTCGTCAGCAGAAAAGAGAACGCCGGATATTCAGTTGCTCTCATTGGCATCAATGTTTAATGATCATGGTTTTGATGGAGAAATTATCAAGCAACATGGATATTCCGTTCATGTCTCTCTATTAAGGCCAAAAAGCAGAGGATTTGTTAAGTTAAAATCCAGGGATATGGCAGAACCGCCATTGATTCAGCTTAACTTACTTTCTCATGATGATGATATAAGAGACTTGACCAATGGTGTAAAAATTGCGAGAACTATTTTAGCGCAAGATGCCTACTCCAACCATCGAGAAGTAGAAGTTCATCCAGGTAAATGCGTTCAGAGTGATCTGGAGATTGCAGAAATGCTA
>CBDUHU010000380.1:0-4472 GCA_965366725.1 uncultured Kangiellaceae bacterium | reverse complement strand
GTCTTTACGCCACCTTTTCACTTTGACCAAGCAGAAGGATTGTTTATTGGTGGGCAATTTCTTGATGGTCGGGCGAGTGATCTTAAGTCTCAGGCGGCTGGTCCGTTTACAAATCCGCTTGAAATGAATAACAGGTCAAACAATGAGGTAACCGAAAAAGTTCGTCTTTCCAGTTATGCTAATTTACTAGTACGAGTCTATGGTGAACAAGATTTTTATGACGATGAGATAACCTTTTCTAATATTCTGGATGCAATTGTTGCGTTTGAATCAAGTGAATTGTTTAATCCATTACAATTTACTTCCAGGTTTGATCGCTATCTTGCTGGTGAACAGATACTTACAGAGCAAGAAATAAAAGGAATGGGATTATTTATTGCAGAAGATAAAGGAAATTGCGCTGCATGCCATCCGATAGAAGGATCATTGCTATTACCGCCTCTTTTTACCGATTTTAGCTATGATAACCTTGGTGTTCCTAAGAACCCGGACAACCTTTTTTATCAGCAGATAGTTGAGTTCAATCCGGCAGGCACAGATTTTATTGATCTTGGGCTTGGGGCCGCTCTGAACCCTGCAAGCGAAGAAAACCTAGGTAAATTTAAAGTGCCAACTTTGAGAAATATTGGTTTAACAGCACCTTATATGCACAACGGTGTGTTTAAGACTCTGCAAGATGTGGTGAGTTTTTATAATTCACGTGATATTGATGCCCGTTGGGGAGAGCCTGAGGAATTACGAAATATGAATACAGAGGAACTCGGAAATCTGGGATTAACAGCGCAGGAAGAGGCTGATATTGTTGCTTTTCTACAAACACTCAATGATGGTTATGGGGATGATTAAGTCCGTTGAGGTATCATTGTTTAGTGAGCAGATTTATATTATCCGGTGACCAGATTTAAGCCTGTTAGAACAGGAAAAGTCGCCATTCTTGAGATAAAACAAAGCACTGCAGTGCAGACTGAAATTCAAATACAAAATCGTTCTAGTAGAAGTGGGTGAAAAGCGCGACACACAAAATTAATTGCTATACAATACGCACAAATTTTGACCGTGACTGCCTTATACCGAGCACTTCAGGCAGCTATTATTACTTTTATCGGGAATGTTTTATGTTAGACAATAAGCAATCAATTGCAGAATTTGACCCTGAATTATGGCAATCCATAGAAGCTGAAAAGCTGCGACAGGAACAACATGTTGAACTTATTGCGTCAGAGAATTACACCAGTGCACGTGTAATGGAAGCGCAAGGTTCAGTGTTGACTAATAAATATGCAGAGGGGTATCCACACAAGCGTTATTACGGTGGGTGTGAATATGTTGATATTGCAGAAGATTTGGCGATCGAAAGAGTTAAAGCGCTATTTGGTGCTGACTACGCTAATGTTCAACCCCATTCTGGATCTCAGGCCAATTCAGCTGTTTATATGGCCTTGTTAGAGCCAGGTGATACTGTTCTTGGAATGAACCTGAATGAAGGTGGGCACTTAACCCATGGTTCACCAGTCAATTTTTCTGGAAAAATCTACAATTCAATACAATATGGATTGGATGAAAATGGCTATATTGACTATGAGCAGGTTGAAGCTTTAGCTTTAGAGCATAAGCCTAAAATGATCCTGGCTGGTTTTTCTGCTTATTCAAGAACTGTTGACTGGGCCAGATTCAGAACAATTGCCGATAAAATAGGCGCTTATTTTATGGTCGATATGGCACATGTTGCCGGACTGATTGCTGCTGGACTATATCCAAATCCTGTACCTCATGCTGATGTTGTGACTTCAACTACTCATAAAACTCTTGCTGGGCCTCGTGGCGGAATTATTTTGGCAAGAGCCAATGAAGCATTACAAAAGAAATTTAACTCAGCGGTATTTCCGGGTGGCCAGGGCGGCCCATTAATGCACGTTATCGCGGGAAAGGCTGTAGCGTTTAAAGAGGCGTTAGGTGACGAATTTAAACAGATTCAACAACAAATCCTTGTTAATTCGCGGGCGATGGTAAGTGTACTCCAGGAACGTGGTTATAAGATTGTTTCGGGAGGAACAGATAACCATTTATTTTTAATCGATTTAATTGATAAAAATATTACTGGAAAAGATGCCGAAGCTGCGCTTGGTGATGCATTTATTACGGTTAACAAGAATACGGTACCTAATGAACCACGTTCGCCATTTGTTACCAGCGGTTTGAGAATGGGAACACCAGCAATTACAACTCGTGGTTTCAAAGAAGCAGAAGCAGCGGAGTTGAGTAGTTGGATTTGCGATATTCTAGATGATATCAATAACCAGGAAGTTATCGGCTCGGTTAAAGAAAAAGTACTGAAACTTACCGCCAGATTCCCGGTTTATGGGAACTAGTGAAAGCTCGCCTGTCATTTTATTGATGTGATATCGGGAGCAATAGATCCTGTCAAGCCATTCTAATTTCGGTTAGAATGGCTTTGCTTTTATGATGGTTTTAGTTTGTTGCAAACCGGTTTTACCGATACCTGTTTGATTACAAAGCGGCTGTTGTAGAAATTTAATCAATATGGAATTAACATTTTACACCATTATTTGGAGCCGCCATGCGTTGCCCATTTTGCTCTTTTCAAGATACTAAAGTTATAGACTCTCGACTCGTCACTGAGGGAGAGCAGGTGCGTCGCCGCAGAGAATGTATTGAGTGTGGTGAACGCTTTACAACTTTTGAGGGGGCAGAATTAGTGATGCCTAAAGTTATCAAGGGCGATGGTACAAGACAGCCGTTTGATGACAGCAAACTAAAAGCAGGAATATTGAGGGCGGTAGAAAAAAGACCTGTTTCGGTCGAAAATGTTGAAAAATCCATTCTAAACATACAATCACAGCTACGTGCACTTGGAGAACGAGAAGTTTCTGCTAATGTTATTGGTGAAATGGTTATGGGGGCGCTGAGAAAATTGGATCAGGTTGCCTATGTCCGGTTTGCTTCAGTCTACCGGCGGTTTCAGGATGTTAGCGAGTTTCGAGAAGAAATTGAACGTCTGGAGTCCAAAGAATAGCCGCTATTAGTGCAGGCTGCTTCACTTAATAAAATGAACTCGTTAGCTACTAAAAAGAAACCGTCGCAGTGGTCTGGTATCGATATCCAGATGATGTCACTTGCTTTGCAACTGGCGGAAAAGGGACAGTATACAGCCCGACCGAATCCAATGGTTGGTTGCGTTATCACCCAGAATACATTTAACAATTCACCGCAAATAGTCGCTAAAGGTTGGCACCAAAAATCAGGTCAGGCACATGCAGAAGTCAATGCACTAAAGGAAGCTGGAGAAAAGTCCGTTGGTGCAACTTGCTATGTTACTTTGGAGCCTTGCTCGCACACAGGTAAAACGGGACCTTGTGCTAGAGCACTGATTAAAGCTGGTGTGAGCAAAGTAATAGCATCCATGCTAGACCCAAACCCAAAGGTTGCTGGTAAAGGTTTTCAAATGCTGATTGATGCAGGTATTGAGGTTGAGTACGGATTGCTTGAAAAGCAGGCAAGAGTACTTAACAGAGGATTTATATCCCGATTTGAACGTAACCGTCCCTGGTTAACTTGTAAGCTGGCAATGAGCCTTGATGGCCGGACAGCGTTACAAAACAGAGCCAGTAAATGGATTACAGGTAGCGCTTCGCGCGCTGATGTGCAGAAGCTAAGAGCCAGACAAGATGCTATAATAACTGGCAGTGGTACTGTTTTGGCAGATAATCCCAGCCTGACTATCAGGCGGGATGACTCGCTTCCCAGGGTGACAAATTGGTTTGATAAAGCCTGTGATAATGGTTTTGAACAACCAGCAAGAGTCTTACTTGATCGTCAGCGATCAGTTGACCAGTCGGCTAAAATCTTTAACCAAGATGCAGATGTTTATTGGATTGGAGACGAATTTCAGAACCATCAGGGCAATAGTGAGAAGATTCACCACTTATCCAGCTTTAGTTCATTGTTTGAGTTGCTTGAATACTTTTCTGTGGCGGGTATGAATAACCTGCTTCTAGAATCGGGGCATCGGTTGGCAGGAGAGTTCTTGAAGCTGGGGCTAATTGACGAACTAATTGTCTACATGGCTCCTAAACTGATGGGAGACCGGGCAATGGGATTATTTGATCTGAATGTTCAATCAATGTTGCAGACGCCTCATTTAAAATTACAGGATTTACGCCAGTTTGATGAAGATATTCGTCTGACTTATTGGTTTGATAATACATAAAGAAGTAGGTATTTCATGTTCACTGGAATCATTGAAGCTGTTGGTAGAATAGAGAAAATTGAAAATAAATCGGGTGATCGGCGATTTAAGATCAACGTTGGTAAGCTTGATATGTCGGATGTTGCACTTGGCGATAGTATTGCCTGTAATGGTGTTTGTCTGACTGCGATAGAGTTTGACCAACATTCATATGTTGCTGATGTTTCCGGGGATGATCTCCGATGCCGCCGCCCTGGTGGTCATG